>DASRJW010000097.1 GCA_035649275.1 Candidatus Krumholzibacteriia bacterium | reverse complement strand
GCCGTCGAAGAAGTGCACGAACGGGACGCGTGTCTCTAGCGTGGCGGCATGCGCCACGAGCGCGAGGTCGTGCGCCTCCTGCACCGACGTCGCGGCCAGCATCGCGAATCCGACCATGCGCGCGCTCATCACGTCCGAGTGGTCGCCGAAGATCGACAGCGCCTGCGTGGCGATCGCACGCGCCGTCACGTGAAAGACGCAAGGCGTCAGCTCGCCCGCGATCTTGTACATGTTGGGCAGCATCAGCAGGAACCCCTGCGACGCCGTGAACGTCGTGGTGAGAGCGCCGCTCTGGAGCGCGCCGTGCACCGCGCCGGCCGCGCCCCCTTCCGACTGCATCTGCTGGATTATCGGAACCTGACCCCAGATGTTCTTGATGCCTTGAGCAGCCCAGGCATCGGCCAGCTCCGCCATCGTGGATGACGGCGTGATCGGAAAGATGGCGCAGACCTCGTTGACGCGATAGGCGATGTGGGCGGCAGCCGTGTTGCCATCCATGACGACGGACTTGGCGGACATGCCCCCCTCTTTTCTACGGGCGGACGGTGAAGCGAGCGGGCACCTTGTCCGCTTCCCTGCGCTCGACCTCGGGCTCGTGCATCATCTCGATCGCATGACAGGGGCACTGTTCGTAGCACGCTGCACACCCGGTGCACAAGTCGAGCTCGACGCGATAGAACCGTCCCTTCCCCAGCTTGACAATCGCCTGCTCCGGGCACGCCGCGTAGCAGTTGTCGCACTCGAAGCAATTGCCGCACGAGAGGCATCGTGCGGCCTCGTAGCGTGCCTCGCGCTCCGAAAGGCCGCTCACGATCTCGTCGAGGCCTGTGCGCTTCGCGACCGGCAGCTCGGCGTGCTCGCGCCGCGCGGCGTCGAGGAAAAGCGTCAGGTTGAGCTGCTCGTACGGGATCGGCGGATTCTGCGGCGGTTTCTGGTAGAGACCGCCACGCAGCCACGCATCGATGTTGCGTGCTGCCTTCTTGCCGTGGCCGACCGCCGCCGTCATGGTCCTGGCGCCGCCGATCATGTCACCGCCCGCGAAGATGCCGGCGGCGGCACGCATGTGCTCGTCCACTTCGACGACGTTGCCCCTGCCGATGCGGATGTCGGGCACGGTCTTCAGGAACTCGACGTCGGCATGCTGGCCGACGGCCAGCACCAACGAATCGGTCTTCAGGGTCTGGAACTTTCCGGTGCCCACACAGCCCGAGCCGTCGGGCAGCATCTCCATCTCCTCCACCACGATCTCGTCCTGGCCGAACTGCTTGACCGTGGATAGCCACTTGATCTTCACGCCCTCGGCAACGGCTTCCATGGCTTCGTAGGGATGGGCCTCCATCTGCGCCTTGTCGAAGCGGAAGATAATCACCGCCTCTTCGGCGCCGAGTCGCTTCGCCATGCGCGCGGCATCCATCGCGGTGTTGCCGCCGCCCACAATCCCCACCACGCGCCCGAGCGCCGGCGCGCGGCCCTTCTCCACGCGCTCCATCAGCGTCACGGCATCGATGATCTTCCCGCCGTCCATGGCCGGAATGTCGAGGTGATTGGAGACCTGAGCACCGATTCCCAGGAACACCGCATCGAATGAACCAGCGGCCTTCTCGGCCAGCACGTCGTTCACGCGCGAGTTGCGGAAGATCTTCACGCCCATTGCCTCGATCCGCGCGATTTCTTTGTCGAGTCCTTCACGCGGCAGGCGGTACGCGGGAATCCCGTAGTGCATCATGCCACCCGGCTCGGGGTTCGCATCGCGGATCTCGACGTCGTGACCGAAGCGTCGCAACTGGTACGCGCACGACAGGCCGGCCGGGCCTGCGCCGACCACGAGCACTCGCTTGCCGGTGGGGCGGCCTGAAGCAACCGTCCAGCCTTTTTCGTTGGCAAGATCGCCGAGGAACCGATCCAGCGAATGGATGGAGACCGACTGATCGAGGAACTGCCGGTTGCAAACGCTTTCGCAGGGGTGATAACAGGCGCGGCCGTGCGTGCCTGGCAGCGGGTTCTCCTCCATGTATTTCTGCCAGGCGCGCTCGTAGTCGCCCGCCTGCGCCAGGCCCAGCCATGCCTGGATGTTTTCACCCGCCGGGCACGCGTTGTTGCAGGGTGGAAGATGATCGACGTAGACAGGACGCTGCCATCGACGCGCGCCGGCGCCCTTGCCGATCGTTTCCTTGTAAACCGGCGTCAGATCCCTCGGAGTAAGGCTCAAGGATGTCCCCCTGTAGCCCTGGAGAGCCCGTGTGACGAAGCGGTGGTCATAGTACGAAGGCCATGCCGGGCGCGTCAATCGGCCTTGGAATCTCGCCCTCAACCGCAAAACCGCTCACAACCGCCATCTAGGGATTCCGCGCCCCATCGCCAACGACGTAAAATGCCCTCCGAAGTTCGAATGCGCTTCTGAATGCGGCTCTTTGCATCGGGCGATGGCCGGCACGTTAACCGCGGAAGAATGAAGCGTTCTCTTGAACGAACTCGGAAACAGTTCGCGGCGCGCGGCCAGTGAGATCAGCGACGGTGTTGGTGATCGTGACTGTTTTTCCGCCCGCGCGCTGATAGGCACCGACAGCGAGAATGCTTTCGATGACGGCGGGAGGAACGCCTTCTCGAACGCGTCGCGCCCGTGCTTGCTCTGGAGTCTCATCGACAAACCGTAGCTTCTTGCCGATAACGCCGCCGATGATCTCCGCAGCTTGGCGATAAGACAGCGCTTCGCTTCCCGTAAGCACGTATTTCTTGCCGACATGTCCCGGCTGCGTGAGCGTGACAAAGGCGACCGCGGCCACGTCATTCGCATCGATGTAAGGGATTTTGCCGTCACCCGAAGGCGAGTAGATGGTGCCTTCTTTGATGACGTACCCGGCCTGAGAAAGGAGGTTCTGCATAAAGTGGTGAGGCCGGAGCATGGTCCACGCCAGCCCCGACTCTTGCAGTTCTTTCTCGACCTGGTAATGCCATCGACCGATGGGGGCATTTGAGTGGTCCGATGCAGCGAAGGCCGAAGCCTTCACGACGTGTGTAACACCAGTGGAGCGCGCTGCAACAATGGCGTTGTGCTGCAACTCCACCATGTCCTCGAGATAGTGCGTGAGAAGGAATACGGTCTTGGCACCCTCGAAAGCTGTTGTCAACGTTGCTGGTCGAGCCAAATCTCCAACAACCCATATGATGCCACGCAGTTCCTGCGCCTTTCGCGGGTTGCGGGTAAGCGCGCGCGCGGGGATCCCCGCTTGGGACAGCAATCGCAGGAGTTCACTCCCGATCACGCCCGTGGCGCCGGTCACGAGAATCATAGATTCCTCCTCGTTCACGCCTGGTTCCTCAACGCTGAGAGCCGCCTCCTCTCGTTGTAGTACTTCATCCGCTCACTGACAACCCTCGCCTTGCCAGTCGCGTACACCAACTCCGCGAAGTCGGTGTAAACTCGCTACCAGATTCGCCCGCGTCCCGGCAGCCACAAGCACCTGCCGAATCTCCGTGCATTGCTCGCGCGTCGCCTTGTCGTTGCACTCGGCCAGGAGCGCGAGGAGAGACGAGGTGGCGAGCCGTTTCACGCGGCGCAGTATATTCGAAAAAGGTGCCATTTGTCGGTGGCACTTCGGCCATGCGGTGTTCCGCTTTTTCGGGTCCCTCGCATTCCGGTGGTCTGAGATGCAGTTACTTCTCATCCGTACATGGATTCTGATGAATTCATGTACTAGAATGTTCTCCCATGAGTCGCGTGATGAATTTCAACGCTGGGCCGGCTGCGCTTCCCATCTCCGCGCTCGAGCGCGCTCGTGAAGAGCTCCTCGACTTCGAGGAGTCGGGGATGAGCCTGATGGAGCATAGCCATCGGGGAAAGGCCTACGAGAAAGTTCACGCGGAGGCCACGGCACTTGTCGCCGAGCTCCTCGGCACGCCGCTCGATACGTGGGACGTCCTCTTCGTTCAGGGCGGAGCGTCGATGGCTTTTGCCCAGATTCCACTCAACTTCCTCGGATCGGGGAGGACCGCCGACTACATCGTCAACGGCGCATGGGGCGAGAAGGCACTCGCGGAGGCCCGCACGATCAAAGCGGTCGGCGGAGGCGAGCCGCGCGTCGCGGCGACGACGCGGGGCGAGGACAAGAGCTACGTCCGCGTCCCACGTCAGGAGGAGCTGTCACTCACGAAGGACGCTGCGTACCTGCACGTGACGAGCAACGAGACCATCCACGGCATCGAGTACGGCCTCCAGCCGGAGACGCCGTTCCCGCGCGCCGATGTCCCCGTCGTCGTCGACATGTCGAGCGACATCCTCGGCCGGTCAATCGACGCGTCTCGCTTTGACCTCATCTACGCCGGAGCGCAGAAGAACCTCGGCCCGAGCGGCGTCACGCTCGTGGCGATGAAAAAGGAAATGACGGCTCGAGGCAGGAAGGACATCCCGACCATTTTCCAGTACCGAACAGCGGCGGACAACCAGTCGCTCTACAACACGCCGCCGACGTTCGGCATCTACCTCGTCCGCAATACGCTCGGCTGGCTCGAGATGCAAGGCGGCGTCACCGGGATGGAGACGAGGAACCGCAAGAAGGCGCGCGCGATCTACGACGCGATCGAAGCCTCAGGCGGGTTCTACCGCTGCCCAGTCGAGCCGGCTTGCCGCTCGATCATGAACGTCGTCTGGCGGCTCCCGACCCCCGAGCTCGAGGAGATCTTCGTGAAGGAAGCGACCACGCTGAAGATGGTCGGCCTGAAGGGCCACCGCGCCGTCGGCGGCATCCGCGCCTCGCTCTACAACGCGGTCGAGCCCGAATGGTGCGAGGCGCTCGCGTCCTTCATGAAAGACTTCGCCGAGCGAAAAGGCTGATCCGCTCGCCCGGGATCGACGGGTGTTACGAGCGCCCCGCACCCTGAGCCGCGTCCCGCTCCCGGCCAAGTTCTGCGTCTGGAACCAGTCGACTCATTCGCGGAACCTCGACCGCATCGAGGCTTCTCCATGGCCCCGGCGGGATGCCTCGGTGTTGTAGAGACCGAAGAGACTGTCGGTGACGGCATTGTCGATCGAGTTTTCGTCCGCTGCCGACCGTCCTTTACAAAAACTGTGAAAACTCCGAAGCGTCGATTGTCTCAATGCAGCAGCACCGATCCGGTAAACCATCGAATGCATCATCGGGGTTTTCCTCTACACAATCTTTAATTGGGGTTTTTCACTCAGGGCTCTGATGGTGCGGCGAAGCGATCCTCGAGTCATTGTGAACAGTCCGACGTTTACTTTTACGCACGGCCACTTTAGAATGCCGTATTCATCGCTCCGAGTATCCGATGACCGACCGCACTCTGAAGTAGCCGAAGGATCCGGTCACAATGCAGTCGCCACTGAGCACGGCTGTCACGAGTGCGGTTGCAGCGAGCTTCTACGTGCCGATCGCCGACGACGAATGTCGCACGCAATCCTGTCGCAGCAGCACATGGTGTGAAGACGGTCTCGTAGGCTGGATGCGGTTGCCGGTGTCAGCGTGCGTCGAGATGTTCTCGGATGTCCCACTGTCGACCATGTTTCCGGTCGAGATCGCCGCGGTGGCCAACGCCGTGACCCAGCGCCGACGCGAGTTCGCCACGGTCCGGTACTGCGCCCGCGAAGCGCTCAGGAAGATCGGCGTGACGGCCGTCCCGATCCTCTCCGACGCAGACGGCGTACCCCGGTGGCCCGTCGGCGTCGTCGGTAGCATGACCCATTGCGCGGGCTACCGCGCCGCCGTCGTTGCACGATGCGACGATCTGCTCGGCGTCGGAATCGATGCCGAGCCGCACGCGCCCGTCCCCGCTGCGGTGCTCGACTTCATGCTGCGGGAGGAGGAATCGGCCCAGCTCTCGGCATTGAGCGAATCCCGCCCCGACCTGCACTGGGACCGCATCTTCTTCTGCGCCAAAGAGTCTGCGTACAAGACGTGGTTTCCGCTGACCCGGCGGTGGCTGGACTTCGCCGACCTGTCGGTCGAGTTGTCCGTCGGCGGCACCTTCGAAGCGCATGTGCTCGTTCGGGAACCCGGTCTTGCGGACTCCCACGGGGTCCGCATCGGCGGGCAGTGGGTGGTCGATCGCGGCCTCGTCGTCGCGACCACCTGCCTTCGTAGGGTCCCCGCCATGGGGATCCGCCGCCGCGATCCCAGCGACAATTGCAGGGGCGAAGCCTCTGGATTCGGAGGGCGAGGGTAGTGGATCTGCACTGCGGGGCCGGCGGTGCCGATCTGGCGGCGGCGTCCGCCGGCGTGAGCATGTCGCCGGCCACGACGACCATCGGTGTCGAGCAGGCCCTGTCGGCGATCCTGGCCGGCGTGCTTCGCGTGGAGCCAGTGCCTGTCGACAGCCACTTCTTCGACGAACTCGGTGCGGACTCCATGGTCATGGCGCACTTCTGTGCCCGTGTCCGCAAGCGGGCGGACCTGCCGTCGGTGTCGATGAAGGAGGTCTACGCCAACCCGACGATCCGGAGTCTGGCGGCGTCGATCATCGAGGTGGCTCCCGTCTCCTCACCTGCTCCCGCATCGCCACCGGTCGAGGGTCCCACGCCGGTCTGCAACGCACAACATTTCCTCTGTGGGGTGCTGCAGTTCCTGCTCGGGACGGGGTATTCGTTTCTCGTCCTCAGCGCTTTGATCCGCTCTTTCGCGTGGACTCTCGGCGGATCACACCTGGGCGACGTCTTCCTACGGTCGGTTGTGACCTCCGGCGCGGGGTTCGTGGTCCTGTCCTCGGTTCCGATCCTGGCGAAGTGGATGCTCATCGGGCGTTGGAAGCCCCAGCGGATCCGGATCTGGAGCTTGGCCTACGTCCGCTTCTGGTTCGTCAAGTTTCTCGTTCGGATGAACCCGGTGGTGGCGTTCGTCGGAACACCGGTCTACGCGCTCTACCTGCGGGCCTTGGGTGCGAGAATTGGCAGGAACGCATTGATCCTTTCGACCCATGTGCCGGTGTGCACTGACCTTCTGACGGTCGGGGACAACGCGATCGTCCGCAAGGACTCGTACTTCCTGTGCTACCGGGCCCATGCCGGTATGATCGAGACGGGCTCGGTCCGCATCGGGAGAAACGCGTTCGTGGGCGAGATGACGGTGCTCGACATCGACACCTCGCTGGGCGACGGAGCGCAGATCGGCCATTCCTCGTCGCTGCATGCCGGGCAGTCCGTGCCGGACGGCGAGCACCGGCAAGGCTCGCCGGCGCGGCAGCGTACCGCGGTGGACTACCGAGCGGTCGACCCGGCCCCCTGCGGCACCCTGAGAAGGGTGGTTTACTCGCTCGCGGAGCTGCTGCTCATCGTTCTCGTGCTGCCGGCTTTGAGCGCCGTCCTGTACCGGGTGCTCTGGACAGTTGCCCCTCGATTCGGCTTCGCCAGCGCCACTCACTCGGCGATCGACACGACGACGCCCTACCTCGCCTTGCTGGTCGGCTCGCTGGCGCTGTTCTTCGGTAGCACCCTCTTCGGGCTCGTCTTCGTGGCCACTGTGCCTCGCCTACTCCATCTCGGCTTCGACCCGGGCAAGGTCTATCCGCTCTACGGGTTCCATTACTGGGCACAGCGGACGATCACCCGCCTCACCAACGTCAGGTACTTCCTCGGTCTCTTCGGGGACAGCTCGTATATCGTCTACTACCTGCGCTGGATCGGGTACGACCTTGGCCGGATCGTCCAAACCGGGTCGAATTTCGGCTCGGACTTCAAGCACGACAATCCTTTCCTGGTGCGCATCGGCAGTGGAACCATGATCGCGGACGGGTTGTCCGTCATCAACGTCGACTATTCGAGCACGTCGTTCCGGCTGGCGCGCGTGACGATCGGTCCCGACAACTTCCTCGGCAACAACGTTGCCTATCCGTCTCAGGGCAAGACGGGGGACAACTGCCTGCTCGGGACGAAGGTCCTGGTTCCTCTCGACGGCGAGCAGCGGGAGGGAATCGGACTCCTGGGCTCGCCCAGCTTCGAGATTCCGCGAACGGTCCTGCGTGACAGCAAGCTGGCTCCGAAAAGCGCCGCCGATCTGCGTCGTCGGCTTGCAGCCAAGGACAAACACAACCTCGGGTCCATGGGGTTGTTCGTGCTGGTGCACTGGATCCATTCCTTCGGGATGCTCCTGCTCGCCATCACTGCCGCGGACCACATTCACGAGCTCGGCACGTCCACGGCGCTCGCCCTGGCCGCAGAACTCGGAATCCTGCTCCGGGTCTTGTACTACGCGTTGGTAGAGCGTGCTTACACGCTGTTCCGGCCTCTGCAACCCCGGAACTGCTCGATCTACGATCCGGCCTTCTGGTCTCACGAACGCTACTGGAAGCTGGTGGTGATCAATTCGGTGCTGATGCCGTTCGATGGCACCCCGCTCAAGAGCCTCGCCTGGCGCCTACTCGGGGTCCGGATCGGCCGGCGCGTCTTCGACGACGGCTGCAACGTCACCGAGCGGACCCTGGTCACGATCGGGGATGACTGCACGCTCAACATGGGAACCATCATCCAGTCGCACTCACAGGAGGACGGCGGCTTCAAGTCGGACCACATCACGATCGGTGCCGGCTGCACGCTGGGCGTCCTTGCCTGGGCCCACTACGGCGTGACGATGGGCGATGGTGCACAGCTCGGCCCGCACGCGTTTCTCATGAAGGGTGAGGAGGTCCCACCTCACACCCAGTGGGGAGACAACCCGGCCAGAGAGCTTCGAGACAGGCATCCTGCAGATGCACAAAGTACAGCAGCAGCGCGTTTCTTGCCGCAGGCCATAGGATTGCCTGCGCCGAATGGAGGTCAGCCAGTATGAGAGTGGCAGCAGACGCCAGCAGGGAGTACTGGCGGAACGTGCTCGCGACAGGCGGATTCACGACGATCCTGCGCTGGACGAGCGATCGAGCCAAGGGCGTGGCCGAGCACGAGACGACACTTCCGGAAGATCTGGTGATCTCGTTGTGCCGGCTGGCAGACGAGCTCTCGGTGCCACTCGGCTCGATCCTGCTCGCCGCACACGCCAGGGTCCTGGCGGCGCTTTCCGGCGAGCAGCAGGTGACGACCGGTTACGTGGCCGCAAAGGCCGGTTCACCGTTGCCCTGTCGGCTGGCGACCGGAGCCGGCTCGTGGCGAACACTGCTCCTGGACACCCGGGCGGCCGAGGCGGAGCTGCTCTCCCACGCGCAATTCCCGCTCGACGATCTCCGGAGAGAGCTGCACCTGACCGAGCCCGCGTTCGAGGTTGTGTTCGATCCCACCATGGAGGACGGAGATCTCGTAGACCACGTCGTGCTGCGCGTGGGAGTGCGTGACGACGACCGGCTCGCTCTACGACTGCGGTACCGCACGGATGCCCTGGATGCGGAGGCCGCGGCCCGGATCGCCGGCTACCACGTCACAGTACTCGAGCACATCGCGGTCGACCCGGAGGCCGAGCATGGACGGCAGAGCCTGCTCTCCGCCGAGGAACTCCACTTCCAGCTGGAAGGCCTCGCAGGCCCGCGACGGGAAGTTCCGGACTGCCGCGCCCATGAGCTGTTCGAGCAGCGCGTTCGGGCCCATCCGAACGCTGTCGCAGCCGTGCACGGCGACCACCGGTGGACCTACGCGGAGCTCAACGCTCGGGCCAACCGGCTGGGACGCGCTTTGTTGGACCGGGGCCTGGGGCGAGAAGAAGTAGTGGCGGTCGTGACCGAACGCAGCCTGGACTGGATGGCCGCCGTGCTGGCGATCTTCAAGGCCGGGGGCGTCTACCTGCCCATCGAGCCGCATTTCCCGGCGGACCGCATCGCGACGATGCTCTCTCGTGCCGAGTGCAAGCTCGTGATGACCGAGCGCAGGAGCAACGCCACGCTCGACGCGGCTCTCGCGACGCTTCCCGGAGTGCACACGATCCTTGTCGAAGCGGTCGGCGAGGACGGCTGCCCCGACAACATCGGCATCGATGTCGCGCCGGGGCAAGTCGCATACATCTACTTCACCTCCGGCTCCACCGGTGAGCCCAAGGGTGCGATGTGCGAGCACGCCGGCCTGCTGAACCACCTCTGCGCGAAAATCGACGACCTGGAGATTCGCGAAGGGCAGGCGGTCGCCCAGATCGCCCCCCAGTGCTTCGACATCTCGCTCTGGCAGTTGCTGAGCGCGGTTCTGGTAGGGGGCCGGACCGTGATCATCAAGCAGGAGGTGATCCTCGACGTCCCGCAGTTCGTCGACGAGATCGTCGAGGAGAGAGTCAACGTTCTACAGGTCGTGCCGTCGTACCTCGAGGTCGTGCTGTCCACTCTGGATGAGCACCAGCGCGAACTGGCCGATCTGCGCTGCGTCTCGGTCACGGGCGAGGCGCTGACCAAGGAGCTCGTGCAGCGCTGGTTCGCTGCCGAGCCTCGGATCAAGCTCGTCAACGCGTACGGGCTGACAGAGACGTCGGACGATACGAACCACGAGGTCATGGACCGGGCACCGGAAGGGAATCAGGTTCCGCTCGGCCACGCCATCAACAACGTGCACGTCTACGTCGTGGACGAGCACCTGTCTCCCGTGCCGCTGGGAGCAGCGGGAGAGATCGTTTTCTCCGGGGTCTGTGTCGGTCGCGGTTACATCAACGACCCCGAGCGAACACGCGTCGCTTTCCTGGACGATCCGCTTCGCAAAGGTGAACGACTCTACCGCAGCGGTGACTATGGCCGGTGGCGCCCGGATGGCAAGCTGGAGTTCCTGGGCCGACGCGACGCCCAAGTCAAGATCCGCGGCTTCAGGATCGAGATCGGCGATATCGAAAACAGCCTGCTGCGTCTGGCCGGCGTGCGACAGGGCGCCGTGGTGGTCGTCGAGCGCGCCGACCGAACGAAGCAGCTGGTGGCGTTCTACTCCGGTCGACGGCTCGAGATCGACCTCCTTCAGGACTTGCTGGGCGAGTCCCTGCCGGAGTACATGGTGCCCTCCGCCTTCCACTGGCGGGAGAGCCTGCCGCTGACCGCAAACGGCAAGATCGACCGGAAAGCCCTCCGGGTACTGGCCGCTGCGCTCGACGTCGCTGGGGGCGATCGCGAAGCTCCCCGCACGGAGACTGAAAAGCGGCTTGCCGCCGCCTGGGCGAAGGTCCTCGGCATCTCACCCGAGCGGGTGGACCGGCGACACAACTTCTTCGACCGGGGTGGCACCTCGCTCTCGGCCGTGAAGCTGGTGATCGCGCTGGACCATGCGGTTACCCTCAAGGATCTCACGGGTCACCCGGTGTTGGCAGATCTTGCCCGGCTCGTCGACGGCGATTCCGCCGGGGACTCCGGGCTGCTGCAGAACCTGTCGGAGACGGAAAAAGCTTCGGGCAATGCTCTGGTGTGCTTCCCCTACGCGGGCGGCAACGCGGTCAACTTCCAACCGATGGCGCTCGCTTTGCGGGATAGCGGGCTTCCGGTCTTCGCGGTCGAGCTGCCCGGTCACGACCTGGGTGCCGACAACGGCTCCCTCGCCCCGATGGACGAGGTGGTCCAGCGGGTCGTCCACGAGATCACGGAGCGCGCCCTGACCAGGGTCTCGCTGTGGGGTCACTCATCGGGCGCCGCGCTGGCCCTGGAGACTGCCCGGAAGCTGCAGGAGAAAGGGGTCGAGGTGCAACGCGTCTTCATCGGCGCGCTGCTGCCGGGCACCGCCGCCGACCGGCGTGCCGCCATCGCCGAGCTGAACAGTCGGAGCCAAGCCGAGATCTTTGCGTCGTTGCACGGAAACCACGGTCCGGTGCAGTTCGGGGAGCTGAACACGCGACAGGTCGAGCGCATCGGCGCCACGTACCGGCACGACGTCGTATCCGCGCACCGTTATCTGGCGGACATCCTGGACAACCCGCCGGCGGCGAAACTGTCGGCGCCAATCACCGTGATCGGCGCTGCCGACGATCCGACCACGTCGGAGCTGCCGCAACGATATCGGGACTGGCACATCCTGGCGGAGCAGGTCGACGTGCACGTCCTCGATGAGGGCGGCCATTACTTCTTGCGTACTCGTCCAGCGGAAGCAGCGCGGATCGTGCTGCGCGGCAGCGAATGACTCACATCGTGGTCACTAGCTCGCGGTCACCAGAAAGGAGTTCGTGATGTCAGCCTCATCCCCTCAGACATCGCAGCTCGACTTGGAGCTGCAGTCCGGCAAGCCACCGATTCTCTGCGTCGAGGCCGCGGAGGACGCGGTGGGGTGGGCGGCCGAGTACGGGGTCGCGCTGCGCTCCGTCGTCACCGAGCACGGATCCGTTCTCGTCCGCGGCCTCGGGCTTCGTGACGCGGCACAAGTCGGTGCGGTCTTCCAGCGCCTGGGAACGGGCCTGATCATCGAGAAGGAGGCGTTCGCGTCTCGCAAAGTCTATGCCGACGGCATCTACTCCTCCTCGACCTGGCCGTCGAACCAGCCCATGTGCATGCACCACGAGCTGAGCTACCTCTTCGAGGTCCCCGGCCTCATGCTGTTCGCCTGCCTCACGGCGCCCACCGAGGGCGGCGCCACAGCCGTGGCCGACGCGCCGACCGTGCTCGAGGCGCTGCCGGCGGACTTGGTGGCGAGGTTCGAGCGCGAAGGTTGGATGCTGACGCGAAGCTATAACGAGGACATCGGGATGTCTCACGCCGAGGCGTTCGGGACCGGCGACCGTAGTGCGATCGAGAGCTACTGCCGCGCCCACAAGATCGAGTTCGAGTGGCAACCGAACGGTGGATTGCGCACCAGGCAGCGTCGTCGTGCCATCGTGCGCCATCCGGGCACCAGTCAGAGCTGCTGGTTCAACCAGGTCGCCTTCCTCAACCAGTGGACGCTGGAACCGGAGGTGCGCGAGTTCCTGGTGGAGATGTACGGCGTGGACGGGCTGCCGTTCAACACCTGCTTCGGCAACGGGGACCCGATCGGCGAGGACATCGTGCAGGCCGTCAACGAGGTCTACGCGCGGCACACCACGCGCGAGCCCTGGCAGGCCGGCGACCTGATGCTCGTCGACAACATCCGGACCGCACACAGCAGGGAAGCCTACAAGGGACCACGCGAGGTGCTCGTCGCGATGACGGACGCCCTGCGCTTGGACGACTGCTCTGCAACCCCATCGAGGTGAAGGAATGACCCTATCCCGTTCATCCACGCAGGGAACCGCAACGCCCGCAGCCGTTTCCATACCACCCTTCTCGGTGATCTCCGGGAGCCAGGTCCAACAGGCGCTGCAGGGAAAGGAACGCCAGATCGTCGATCTGGTCGAAGCCACGTACCGGCTTCATGGGGCCGGGGACTCGGTGAACCCACCGTCCTACTTCCTGCGTTTTCCGGACCGGCCTTCCTCCCGGATCATCGCGCTGCCGGCGTCCCTCGGCGGAGACGTGCGGGTGGACGGCCTGAAGTGGATCTCCAGCTTTCCCGAGAACGTGGCGGCGGGAATCCCACGGGCCTCAGCCGTCCTGATTCTCAACGACCACGACACCGGCTACCCATTCGCGTGCCTCGAGAGCTCGATCATCAGCGCGACGAGAACGGCCGCGTCGGCCGCGCTGGCTGCTGACCGGCTGAGCGGCAACCGGCCGCGCCCGAAGCGCGTGGGGTTCTTCGGTGTGGGCCTGATCGCCCGCTACATTCACACCTTCCTGGTGGGTACCGGATGGTCGTTCGAGGACATCGGGATTCATGACCTGTCGTGGGAAAGTGCGGCTGGCTTCCGTGGCTACCTGGAGCGCTCGGGCGCGACGGGCCGGATCAGCGTGCACGACAGCGCCGAGGCGCTGATCCGCTCGAGCGACATGATCGTGTTCGCCACGGTCGCGGGGCAACCGCATGTCAGCGACGTGTCATGGTTCGATCACAACCCTCTGGTATTGCACATATCGCTGCGGGATCTCGCACCGGAGATCCTGTTGTCGTCGACCAACATCGTCGACGACGTCGAGCATTGCCTGAAGGCCGACACGTCGCCACACCTGGTCGAGCAGCGGACCGGCAACCGGGACTTTCTGCAGGGCACCCTGGACGACGTGATGGCCGGCCGAGTGAAGGTTCCGGCGGACCGACCGGTAGTGTTCTCGCCTTTCGGGCTTGGAGTGCTCGACCTCGCCGTGGGCAAGTTCGTTTACGACAGTTTGTCGAATGCGGGCGAGCTGCACGTCGTCGAAGGTTTCTTTCACGAAGTCCGGCGCCACGGATAGCTGGCGTTCTGCTCCTTGGAGGACACCATGAGAATCATCTCGACTCCTTATGAATTCCACGAAGAAGACCTCTACGTCGACCTCAAATCAATCTTCGGGCAACCCCTCTTTCTGAAATGCGAAGGCTTCAACCTCGCTGGGTCGGTCAAACTCAAGTCGGCGATTGCGATGGTGGACGCTGCCGAGAGGGAAGGAATTCTGAAGCCGGACTCCATTCTGATTGAATCGTCGTCAGGGAATCTGGGCGTGGCACTCAGCCTGATTGCGGCGAGTCGGGGCTATCGGTTCCTGTGCGTGACGGACCCCCGCTGCAACCCGTCGACCCGGCTGCTGATGGAGGCCCTCGGCACCGAGGTGCACATCATCACCGTCCCGACGCCTGAAGGCGGCCTCCTGGGCGCGCGCCTCGACTTCCTCCGCGATCGGTTGGAGTCCGATCCCCGGTATGTGTGGCTCAACCAGTACGCCAATCCGAACAACTGGAAAGCGCACTACCGCACGACGGGGCCGGCGATCACCAAGGCGTTCCCGAAACTGGACGTGCTCTTCGTGGGAGCCGGGACGTGCGGCACGCTGATGGGTTGTGCGCGGCACCTGCGGGAGTGGCATCGGCAGGTACGGGTCGTCGCGGTGGACGCCGTCGGGTCTGTGACCTTCGGCGGCCCACCGCTTCCCCGTCTGATTCCCGGACTGGGCACGGCCGTGCGACCCCAGATCGTCGACGAGTCCTTCGTCGACGAGCTGATCTACGTGGAGGAGGCGGACACCATCCGCGCCTGCCGACACATGGCCGCGCATGGATTCCTGTTCGGCGGGTCGACCGGCACGGTCGTCAGCGCCGCGATCGACTGGCTGGAACAGAATGGCGAGCCCGGACTCACCGCGGTGGCCCTCTCACCGGACTTCGGCGAGCGGTACCTCGAGTCGGTGTACCAGCCGAGCTGGGTGATGGAGCACTTCGGGGTGGAGGCGCTCGAGCCCTGGTTCCAGCGACGCTTCCAGCTGGGCGTGGAGGAAGACATGAGGGTGAGCGCATCGGGATGACGTCGCATTCGAACGCGGGGCGGGCGTAGTCCGCAAGAGCCGTTCAGTCCAGCCAAGGAGGATTGCGTTGCTGGTTTTGATTGCTGACGCGTTCCATAGCTCGCTGCCGGACCGGCTGCGCGCTCTCAATGTAGAGGTAACGGAGGACCAAGCTCGTCAGGCCGAGGCCGAGGTCCTCCTGATTCGGAGCAGGACACAATGCACCCGCGAGTACATCGACGCATCTCCGGCGCTGAAGCTGATCATCCGCGGCGGCGTCGGCCTCGACAATGTCGACCGGGCGTACGCCGAGCAGAAGGGCATCGCGGTGGTCAGCACGCCGGAGGCGTCGAGTATCGCAGTCGCCGAGCTCACGATGTCGCTGATGCTCAGTGCCGTGAACCAGCTCGTGGTCGGCCACAACGGCATGGCAGCCGGAAGGTGGCTCAAGAAGGAACTCCATCGCACCGAGCTGTTCGGCAAGACACTCGGCCTGATCGGCCTCGGCCGCATCGGCTCGGAAGTCGCCAAGCGCGCCACGGCATTCGGAATGAGAGTCTTCGCCTTCGATGCCTATGTGGAGGAAAGCGACATCGCCGAGCTGGTCGACTTCGAGACCCTGCTCTCCAGCGCTGACGTGATTTCCTTGCACACGCCGTTGACCAGCGAGACGCGTGGAATGTTCGATGCCGAGTGCCTCGCGAGATGCAAGGCCGGAGTGGTGATCGTCAACACCGGACGAGCCGGCTGCGTCGACGAGGCCGCCATGGCCTCGGCGCTCGAGTGCGGTCACGTGCGCTGCTACGCCACGGACGTCTGGACCCAGGATCCGCCCCCGGCCGATTGTCCGCTGCTCCACGCACCCAACGTCCTGATGCTCCCGCACGTCGGGGCGTCCACCCGGGAGAATCTCCTGCGCATCGGAGAGATCATCGTCCACAAGATCAAGCGCCACCGGGAGTTGGAGCGTGTGCAAGAAGATGGATGGGCCTTGCGGTGATGACCCACACCGGCGCTCTTCAAGCCGGCGCCACGAGGGCCACCGCCTGCGCCGCGATGCCTTCCACCCGCCCGAGCGCTCCGAGGCCTTCGGCCGTGGTGGCCTTCACCGAAACACGGTCCTCTTCCACCTGCAGCACCGTCGCCAGGTTGCGGCGCATCTGGGGCAGGTGCTCGGCGAGACGGGGCGCCTGGGCGATCACGGTGCAATCGCAGTGCTGCACGCGGTAACCGCGCTCGTGCACCAGCGCCACCACGCGGCGCAGGAGCTCCAGGCTGGAGACGCCGCGCCAGCGTGGATCCGAGTCGGGGAAGTGGGTGCCGAGATCGCCGAGGGCGAGGCTGCCGAGGAGGGCGCTCGCCAGCGCGTGGGCGAGAACGTCGGCATCCGAGTGCCCCGCGAGCCCACCCTGCGGGCTCGGCACCTCGACGCCGCCGAGGACGAGGGGCCGCGCGGCATCGAGGCGATGGACGTCCCAGCCCTGACCGATGCGGAAGTCCACCTTCATCGCTCCGCCGTTTCCGCGCCGTCGAGCCAACCTTGAGAGTGGGCGCGCCAGATCCACTGCGCCCGTTGCAGGTCCTCCGGCCCGGTCACCTTGAGATTCCACCACTCGCCGGGAACGAACTCGATCTTCGCCTCGAGACGCAGCACCAAGGTGCCGTCATCGCTCGCCTCGAAGCCGTCGGCTTCCGCCGCGGCGTGCGCCGCGCGCAGGAGATCGACGGTGAAGACCTGCGGTGTCTGCACTGCCCAGATCCCGGTGCGATCGACGTGTGCCGCCGCGACGTGGGCGGCGGCTTGGGCTCGCATCAACGTTTCCGCCACCGGGAGCGCCGCGGTCGCCGCGCCGGCACGCCGTGCGGCAGCTACCGTCCGCGCCACCAGAGCCGCGGAGAGGAAGGGGCGCGCCGCATCGTGGACGAGAACGTGGGTCACCGCCGGGGGCAGGGCCTGCAAACCGAGGCGCACCGAGTCCTGTCGCCGCGCTCCCCCTGCGACCACCGCAGACACCGCCTCGCTCAACGCCGCCGCCGCCACCGCTTCGGCGGCACGCTCCTCCCAACCCGCCGGGACCACCAGGACGGTGCGAGCGATCTCCGGCGACTCCGCCAACACCGCGAGGGCGTGGAGGAAGAGCGGCCGGCCGGCGAAGGGGAGGAATTGTTTCGGCACACGGCCGCCCAGGCGTTCGCCCCGTCCCGCCGCCACCAGGATGGCTCCGGTGGCGGAGCGCATGGTCGGGACGCCGCTCATCCGCCGCCCCCGCGGGCGTAGAAGTCCGCGATGCACTCCACCACGTACTCGCGCTGCGCCTCGCTCAGCTCCGGATAGAGAGGCAGCGACAGCACCTCGGCGGCGGCGCGCTCGCTCTCCGGGAGCAAGACCTCGCCGAGGCCTTCGAAGCAGGGCTGGTGGTGCAGCGGCATCGGGTAGTACACCGCGGTGCCGACACCCTGGGCTTGCAGGTGCTGTCGCAACGCGTCGCGCTGCTCGGCGCGCACGGTGTATTGATTGAAGACGTGGCGGGTCGAGTCTGCTGCCGTCTGCGGCGGTTGCACCTGGGCGGAGAGGCCGCGAGCGGTGAGGCGACGGGTGTAGTCCGCGGCGTGGCTCTGGCGCTGCCGTGTCCAATCATCCAGATGCCGGAGCTTGAGGCGCAACACCGCGGCCTGCAGGGCGTCGAGCCGGGAGTTCATTCCCACCACGCTGTGCACGTAGCGCTCGGCTTCGCCGTGCACCCGCAACCGCCGCAGCAGCGCCGCCTGCTCCGCATCCTGCGCCGTCACCAGTCCGCCGTCGCCGAATCCGCCCAGGTTCTTGGTGGGGTAAAAGCTGAAGGTGGTGAACGGCGCCATCTCGCCGGCACGGCGGCCGCGGTGTTCGGCGCCCAGGCTCTGCGCCGCGTCCTCGATCACCGGGACGCCGTGCAGGTCGGCGATCCCGGCGATGGCGGTCATGTCGGCGCACTGCCCGAAGAGGTCCACCGGCACGATGGCCTTGACGCGAGCGCCGAGCGCCCGCTCCAGCGCATCGGGGTCGAGGTTGAAGGTTCCCGGCTCGATATCGACGAACACCGGCTTGGCGCGCATGAAGGCGATGACCTCGGCGGCGGCGATGAAGGAAAAAGCCGAGGTGATCACCTCGTCCCCGGGTCCCACGCCGCAGGCCAGGAGCGCCAGCAGCAGGGCATCGGTGCCGTTGGCACAGCTCACCGCATGCTCGGCGCGGGTATAGGCCGCCACCTCCGCCTCCAGGGCTTCCACCTCGGCACCGAGGACGAAGCTCTGCGACTCCAGGAGGCGCAACACGCAGGGTTCGATCTCGTCACGGATCGTCGCGTATTGGGCGCGTAGATCGAGTTGCGGCACGCGCACGGCGGCTCTCCTCGGGGTCCGGGCTGCGGGCATGGTATACTGCGACCGAGCCCCCCGGAAGTCACGGAGGCTTGGTTGCGACAGCGGATGGCGGCATGGGTGCTGGCGCTCGTGGCGGGCGCCGTCCCTCCAGGCGCCGCGCGTGCAGACCCGGCCGCCCCATCTCGAACCGTACAGTCCGACCCCCACTTCGCCGCCTGGCGGCTCGCCCAGAGCGAGGTCGCGGCGCGCGCTCGCGCCATGGCCGAGGCCGGCGGCGCCTGCGGCGCCGACGATGCCCTACGCCCCCTCTTGCGGCGCGCGCATGCAGCACGCCGTGACCTGCGTGCCACGCTCGCCTCCCAAGGACTCGCTGCGGCGCCGGCGCCTACGGCCGGCCCCTGGCCGTGGGGTCCGGGAGCGGGAACGACCACCCGGCTCGCCGCCGTGGACAGCATGGACACGGCGGTCCTCGTCGACGACGGCCGCCTCGTCTTCCTCAACGTCAACACCGCGCTGGAGGTGGACCCGTTCGAAGCGGCGCAGGCCTTCTACCACGACTACGACGACGAGTACGACTTTCTGCTCTTGTTCACCAACTTCTACGCCGAGCTCGCCGGCGGCCAGCTCCTCGCCTACCATCTCGCCGTGGCCAACGCCGTCGAGGGTCTGGGCTACAAACACATCTACGGCACCGATCACTTCAACGACGGTCCGGACTACACCGGCCGCACCGCCCTCGGCAGCCTGCAGAGCGTCCTCAACCTGGCCGATGTCCGCGGTTATCCGGACAGCATGACCAGCATCTACTGGCGCGACTACACGCCGCCCACCTTCATGTCCCACGAGATCGGCCACCGCTGGCTGGCGCGGGTGCGCTTGTGCCCGGGGGGCGGCCCGGAAAACGCGCTCCTCGGCCGGGGTGGCGTGCACTGGTCCTTCTTCTTCGATTCCCGCGCCTCGGTGGTGGAAGGCAACGCCTGGGAGGGCACGCCACCGGACTTCGTCTCCGGCCCGCCCACCATCGCCTACAGCCCCTTGGATCTCTACTTGATGGGAATGATGGCGGAAACCGAGGTTCCTGCCGGCTCGCTCTGGTACATGGCACCGCCGTACGACTGCTCACCCAGCGTCGACGCCCGCGGCAACCCTTGGGCCCCCGAGTCGGGGCCGGTGAGCGGCGTCCTCTGCAGCGGCGGGCGCATCGATTTCGATCTCCCCTGCCTGCACGAGGCGAACGGCGTCCGTTCCCCCGCCTACGAAGAAGCGCAGAAGTCCTTCCGGGTCGCGACCATGCTGCTCACGCTGCCGGACACGCCGGTGACGCAGGCCGATCTGGACAAGCTGGTGCGCATGCGCGCCGCCCTCGGGGACTTCTTCTCCACCCAGACCTTGGGCCGAGGCAGCCTCGACTTCCGCACCCATCCGGTGCCGGCCTGGGTGGGCTACGCCCACTTGCCCCAGGGGGACGTGGAGGACCCGACCCAGCCGATCCCCATCCACACCCGCGTCACCCTCGAGCAGCGCAGCCTGCCGACGACGCTCGGCGACGTCCGTGTCTTCCTGCACTACAGTGTGAACGGCGGTCCCTTCCAAGAGCTCGAAATGACGCGGACGGACGAGGAGTTCACCGCCGCCATTCCGCCCCAACCGCTGGACAGCCAGGTGCGCTACTACCTGCGCGGCACCACGGTGCTCTCGTCGCACGAAACCTTCTTCCCTGCTGACGCGCCGGCGGCGTCCTTCCTCTTCCGCATCGCCCCCGACACGACACCGCCCACCATCGCCCACGTTCCGGTGCTGCGGCACTCGCGCAACACCGATCCGGCGCTGCTTCGCGCCGTCGTCACCGATGCGCACGCGGTGGCGCAGGTGCAAGTGGAGTACGGCGCTCTAGGCGGGCCGACGGCGCTGCAGGACCTCGTCCGCCAAGGCACGACGGACGTGTGGGAGACGCGGCTGCAGGTGCCGGGGGAGCTGCAGGTGGGGAATCACCTCGACTACCGCATCGTGGCCCGCGATGTGGCGGTGACCCCGCACGTGACCCATGCACCCGCCTCGGGTTTCACCCAGATGCAGATCACCTTGGTGCAGACCGATGACGCGGAGGGGGACGACCCCTTGTGGACGCACCGCTCGCTCCGCATCGAAGGAACGGACGAATGGCACCACGACGAGCGGCAGAATACGACCGCCAACGGCCGCTTCTGCTGGAAGGTGGGCCCCACCAACGTCAGCACCAACCCGCGCTTGGGGGAGATGGCGTTGGAACAAGACGCGGTGCTGGAGGGGCCGGCGGTCCTGCTCAAGGAAGGATGGGAGCTGCGTTTCAACCACCGCAATTACCTCCGTACCGCACCCCCGCAAACCGACGGCAGCGCCATGGACGGCGCCGTGGTGCAGATCCAGTTCGCCGACAATCCCGTCGAGGTGGCGCAGGACACCTGGTGGTTGGTGGAATCGGACGATGGCTACACGCACCAGTTCGGCTACCTCGCGCTCGGCAATCCCTTGCAGTGGTGGCCGTGCTGGTCGGGAAACTTCGACGCCTGGAGGCAGGAGCACGTCTCCGAGAACAACTACGCCAACTTCACTGGCCAGAGGATCCGCTTCCGCTTCCGCGTCTCTTGCAGCGGACCTTGGCAAGGCACACGGGGCGGCGCCGGCTGGTACGTCGACGACATCGAGATCGATCCCGGCATGCCCGTCCCGGTGACTTTGCAAGAGTTGCAGGCCCTGCGCACCGAAGAAGGCGTCCACCTGCGCTGGAAGGCGCGCGAGCTCGCCGCCGGCGACCGCTTCCGCCTGAGCCGCGCTCTGATGGGGGGCGCCTCGACGCCTCAGACTGGGCGCTTCGAGCCCCTCGCCACGGTCGACGCCGATCCCACGCAGGAGGAGTACCTCTACATCGACAAGGAGGCTTCGCCGGGGCAGGCGTATACCTATCGCCTGACCCTGATGCGGGGCAGCGACGCCACGAGCCGCGAGATCAGCATCGGCGCCGCGGCGCTTCGCTTCGCCCTGCACCCCAACCGGCCGAATCCTTTCAACCCGGCGACGGAGATCGTCTTCGATCTCCCCGGGCGCGCCCCCGCCTCACTCGTCGTCTACGATGTGCGCGGCGAGCGCGTCCGCACTCTCGTCACCGGGACGCTCGAGGCCGGACCGCACCGCCTCACCTGGGACGGCACCGACGACCGCCGCCGCGCCGTGGCCTCAGGCCTCTACGTCGCCGCCCTGGAAAGCGAAGGCCGGCGCGCCACGCGCCGGCTGCTGCTGCTGCGCTGAGCCCAAGTCCCCGCTTAAGGATCTGAACGAGCGCTCTGCTAGCGCTCTCCCGACGACTGCGGGCTCCGGTTCGTGCCCGATGGCATCGTCGAGGGCGAAATCTCGTAGATCGTGATCAGGCCGAAGCGCTGCACTGGGACGATGCTGCCGCGCTCCCGCCACCCTTCCACCCGAGCCGCATCGAAGAAAGGGTGGCGGTCTGGCACCACGAGCCAGCGGACGCCTTCGGCGCGGTACACCCCGGGATCAGCCAGGCGCTCCGTGAAGGCACGGCGCCGTTGCAGGAGCTTGGGCGGGAAACCGAAGTTCACCGTCGTGGGGTCGAGCTGCATCTGCGGCAGGCCCCCAAGCTGGGCGTAGCTCGGCGCGAGCTCGGGCGGACAGAAGACCAGGTCACCAGCGCCGACCTGCTTGCGCAGCCAAGCGATGGCGGCCAGGTGCTCCGGGTCCGGCCGCGGTGTTTGGTAGTAGTAGAGGGACGGGATCTGCGAGCGTAGGGGCGACACGGCGAAGCAGCCGAGGAAGCCGACGCCGGGCAGAGCAGCGAGAGCCAGGAGAACGAGGGCCATCGGTTTGCAGAGCCGCCGGGGCGCTGCGCCCCAGAGCCGCGCGATCGCCGTGCCCGCAGCGATGCCGAGCGCCAGCAGCGCAGCCGTGCCGAACTTGACGATGTCCCACGAGTTGGCGTAACGGAAGAGATTCAACACCAAGATCCCTCCTGCGCTCACGCCCGTGAGCACCAAGCCCCAGGCGACATCGCGCCGCAGGAGGAGAACGAGCCCGACGATGCCGAGCGGCAGCGTCGCGCCGAAGCTCGCCAGGGTCCAGAGCGCATTCGTGCCGGCATGATGCGTCTGGCTCCACAGAGAGAACTGGACGCCAGGCTCGAGGTCCGGCACGGCAGCGAAGAAACCACCGAGCCGGCTGGCCACAGCCAGCGTCGCCGCGGCTCCGGTGACCCAGGCTGCCGCCTGCCAGGGCGCGCGGCGCCAGGCGAGCGCGCCCAGCACCAGGGCGAGACCGGGAAGCAAAGCGATGAACAGCACGATCTGACAGAGCGAGAGGAACAGGAAAAGAACGATGAGCGCGCCGGCTCGCCAAGCCGTTCGCCCCGGTCGCCGATCGAGGGCGAGGCCGAGAATGGCGAGCGCCAACGGGATCCCGGCCGACCAGGGATGCTGGAAGAAGTACGACGCGAGCGAAGGGTTCAACAGCGCCGGACCGACCTTGACGAGACCGAGCCAGCGCTGCAGTCCCACCGGCTCGCGGAGCGGGGCGAAAAACCAGGGAACCGGCCCGGCGAAGAACAGTGCGAGCGGAACGATCCAGCCGCGGCCGGCACCTGCCAGCCGTTCGCCTCCAATCCAGGCGAGACACAAGGCGTAGAACCAGGCCGCCACCGTCAGCACGTCGATGGACCTTTCGATGGAAAGCCGCGTCAGCGAGCTCAGCATGGCGGCGAGCAGGTCGAAGCCGTAGTGATAGCGGAGCAGGTAGACCGGGAAGGTGCCGTGCCGCGGCGGATAGATCCCGTTCTGGATCTGCGCCGCGATCGACTGGTGTCCGACTTGGAGCAGCTCGTCGTGGAAGGAAAAACGGAACGCGGCGGGGGCGAACCAGAGCGTCGCAGCAATCGCCACGACCCACAGAACGAGCGGCAAGCGCGGCGAGTGTTCGTGGCCGCCTCGATCGCTCCAGGCCAGCCACGCCCCGGCGATTCCCACCCACGACGTCCCGAGCCACAGCCCCCAGGTGAACGAATGGGCCACGAGTCCCACGCTGTGCACCGCGAGTGCCCAGGCCGCCACAGCCAGGGAAGGCGGAAGGAGCCTCGCCAGGGTGGGATCGAGAGTCACCCGACGGGCGGCAGTGCGGGCCCCCAGGAAGGCGGCGGCGACGAACGGAAGCAAGACGAGCACGGCGAGGGATTGTGGCGGCGTGGGATCCACGAGCGGCTCACGAGATCCCGCGCAACAGGTTCTCGAAGCGGGTGTACTCGGCGAAGAACTTGAGCTTCACCTCGCCGATGGGGCCATTGCGGTGCTTGCCGATGATGACCTCGGCGATGCCCTTGAGATCCTCGGGGCACTCGCGGTCGTAGACCTCTTCCCGGTAGAGGAAGAGCACCACGTCGGCGTCCTGCTCGATGGCGCCGGACTCGCGCAGATCCGAGAGCATGGGCCTCCGGTTGCCGGTGCGCGACTCGACGGCGCGGGAGAGCTGGGAGAGCGCCATCACCGGCACGTCCAGCTCCTTCGACAGCCCCTTGAGCGCCCGGGAGATGGAGGAGATCTCCTGCTGCCGGTTCTCCTGCCTCGCCGCCGATTGCATGAGTTGCAGGTAGTCCACCACGATGAGGCGCAGACCCTTCTCCATCTTCAGACGCCGCGCCTTGGCGCGCATTTCCAGCACGTTGATGGCCGGAGTGTCGTCGATGTAGATCGGCGCATTGGTGAGCAGGCTCGCCGCGCGCGTCAGGTTCGGCCACTCGTGCTTGGAAATGACGCCGCGGCGCAGCCGGTAGCTGTCCACCCGCGCCTCCGAGCACAGGAGCCGCAGCGCCAGCTGCTGCTTCGACATTTCCAGGCTGAAGATCGCCACCGGGTGCTTGCCGTCGATGGTGATGTTCTGCACGATCGAGAGCATGAGGCTCGTCTTCCCCATCGAGGGCCGCGCCGCCACGATCACCAGATCGCCGTTGTGCAGCCCGGTGAGCATGGCGTCCAGGTCGTCGAACCCGGTGCGGGTCCCCGTCATGGCCTCCGGGTTGTGGTGCAGGTTCTCGATCTCGACGAAGCTCTGCCGCACCACGTCCTTGATGTGCACGAAGCCCTCGCGCACGCTGCCCTCGCCGACGGCGAAGATGCTGGCCTGCGCCTGATCCAGCAGCTCTTTGGTGGGCAGCCGGTCGGCGTAGCCTTCCTGGATGATCTCCTTGGAGGCGGTGATGAGGCGGCGCGCCAGGTACTTGTCGTAGACGATGCGGGCGTGGTGCTCGACGTTGGCGGCCGTGGCGACGCTGTCCAGGAGGGTGGAGAGGGCCAGGCCGCCGCCCACGGCGTCGATCCGGTCCATGCGGCGCAACTCGTTGGTGATGGTGACGATATCCACCACCTCGCGGCGCTCGAAGAGCTGGACCGCGGCCTGGAAGACGAGGCGGTGGTTCGACTTGTAGAAGCAGTCCGGGGTGAGGACCTCCAGCGCCCGGGGCAGCGCCTCCGCTTCCAGCAGGATGGCGCCCAGGACGGCCACCTCGGCCTCCAGGGAGTGCGGCGGCACCTGTCCCGGAATGACGCGTTCCGGCAAAGCCATGTTCTTGCTCTGCTTTCTCTGGCGACTCTGGGGAGGATTCTAGCGCAGGGGACGCGTCGCTTCAGGAGCTTTCGGAGCTTCGGTCGAAGGCGCGCCGCACCTTCTGGATATCTTCCCATACCGGCCGCTTCCACTGCGGGTTACGCAGCAGCGCCGCCGGGTGATAGGTGGGGAAAAGCGGGATCTCGGCATAGGTGTGCTGCCCCGACCTAAGGCTCGCCATGGACTCCTGCCGGCCGAGCAACGTCGACCCGGCGTGACGCCCGAGGGTGCAGATGACGCGCGGTTGCAAGAGCCGCACTTGCCGGTCGAGGTACGGCCTGCAGGCGGCGATCTCGTCGGGTTCGGGGTCCCGGTTGTTCGGCGGCCGGCACTTGACGATGTTGGTGATGAAGACGTCTTGCCGTCGCAGCTGCACGGACTCGATGATCTTGGTGAGCAGCTGCCCAGCGCGGCCGACGAAGGGTTCGCCTTGCGCATCCTCATCCGCCCCAGGCCCCTCGCCAATGAAGAGCACCGCGGCGCCCTCCGGTCCGACCCCAGGGACAGCTTGGGTGCGCGTCGCGTGCAGCCGGCAGCGGGTGCAGGCGCGGACCTCGGCTGCGACCTTGGCCAACGAATCGATACCGCCGGCAGCGAGCCCCGCTTCGGACGCGCCCGTGGCCGTCACCCCTGCCGCGGCGCCGCTCGACGCCGAGAAAACGGCTTTCTCACCCGCATCGAGGCGCTGCTGCAGGTAGCGACGCAGCAGTTCGACCGCATCGGGAGGCGCGGTGCTCACGCTCACGCCCCGGCCGGGGTCCGGCGCTTCGCCCATGCGTTCTCCACCGCGTCGAGGACGATCTCGGCCACCACCTGCTTGTCGAGGACGGGTGTGGCCTCGACCAGACCTTCGGCGTTCCAGATCCATACTTGGTTCGTGCGCTGTTCCGGCCCCGTGTCCGCACCGACGCGGTTCGCCACCACGAGATCGAGGCCCTTGTCGCGCAGCTTCGCCTGCGCCGCCGGGCCCGGATCCGCCGCGGTCTCGAGGGCGAAGCCGACGAAGAGCCGCGACTCCTTCAGCGGCCGCAGCTCGGCGAGCACGTCCGGCGTCGCCTCGAGGTCGAGCTGCATGGCGGCGCGGCTGCGCTTGATCTTGTTTTCTGCCACCTGCCGCGGCCGGTAGTCCGCCACCGCCGCCGCCATGAGCAGGATGTCCGCCCGCGGCAGCCAGTCGCGGCACGCTTGCAACATCTCCGCCGCCGATTCGACGCGGCGGCTGCTCAAAAGCCCCGCGGGGATCTCGAGGGCGCTGGGTCCGGAGACCAAGAGCACCTGCGCCCCGCGCCGCGCCGCAGCGGCCGCCAGGGCGTACCCCATGCGTCCGCTCGAGCGATTGCCGACGAAGCGCACCGGGTCGATGGCCTCCCAGGTGCCGGCGGCGGTGACGAGCACGGTGAGACCGGAGAGCGAACTCCGTGCCGGGGATGGGAGCGTCTTAGGCCCGGGGTGCAGGAGCTCCCGCGCCGCCGCCAGGATCGTTTCGGGCTCGGCCATGCGGCCTTCGCCCTCCCAGCTGCAGGCGAGGCCGCCGCGCTCGGGGTCGACGAAGTGGTAGCCCAGGGCGTGGAGGGCGCCGACGTTGCGCTGGTTGATCGGATTGCGCCACATGTGCTCGTTCATCGCCGGCGCCACGAGCACGGGACACACGACCGCAGAGATGAAGGTGGTGACGGCATCATCGGCGATGCCGGCGCAGAGCTTCCCCAGGAAGTTGTAGGTCGCCGGTGCCACGACGACGAGGTCGGTCCGCTCCGCCAGGTCCACGTGCTCCACCGGGCCCGTTTCGTAGACGCGCTCGAAGGTGCTGGTGACCACGCGGTTGCCGGAGAGCGTCTCGAAAGTGAGCGGTCCGACGAAGCGCTGCGCCGCTTCGGTCATCACCACGGACACCTGCGCCCCGGCCCGGACCAGGCCGCGGGTCAGGTACGCCGCCTTGTAGGCGGCGATGCCGCCGGTCACGCAGAGGACGACGCGCCGGCCCTGGAAGGGCTCGGCGGCGTTCGCCGCCTCAGAGTGCGGATTCGGACTTTTCATCCTGCGTGCTCTCGAGCGGCGCCGCGAACGCGGTCTGCTCGTCGATATAGACGAAGTCCACGTCCCCGCGCCCGACCCGCTTCAGGGCCCGCGAGGTGACTTTCTCCTTGGACTCGTCCCGCCCCACCATGCGCATGACACTGTTGATCTTGCGCGCTTCCCGTGCCGCCACCACCACAGCCTCGTACTTGTTCAAGACCACCTTCGTCACGTTCTCGACCGGTACGTACGCCATACTCACAGCCCCGTGGGGCCATCCCTCCATTCCGAAACCTCAGTCGCAACACGGCGCCGCGCCTTTGCCGCCGCCACGCGCCCCCTAAAGCGCCTTGGCGCTCTGCGCCCCTCGCCGTCGTCTCAACGCCCCGATGGGCTTTCCGCTCGCAGCCAAGCGGCGACCACGTCGGTGCCGCCCCCAGCGTCCTGCAGACGCTCGCGCCGCAGGCTTTCGGCGCGGTAGATGGCGACGAGAGCTTCCTGCGTCTCCGCCACCGTGTCGTTCACCACCACGTAATCGTAGTCCGACAGGTGGCGGATTTCTTCCGGCGCCCGTTGCAGCCGGCGGCGGATCGTCTCCTCCGCCTCGGTGCCGCGCTGGCGCAGCCGCTGCTCCAGCACCTGCAGCGATGGCGGCAGGATGAAGACGAGCACCGCGTCCGGGAGCCGGTGTTTGACGTTCACGCCCCCCTGCACGTCCACATCGAGGAGGATGGAGAGCCCTTGGCGGAGCGTGTTCGAAACCTCCGCCTCCAGGGTACCGTAGCGGGCCCCGTGCACCTCGGCGTGCTCGAGGAACGCCCCCGCCCCCACGCGCTTCTCGAACTCCTCTTCCGCCAGGAAGTGGTAGTCCCGTCCATCCACCTCGTGCGGCCGCCGCGGCCGCGTCGTCGCCGAGACCGAGAAGCGGAGGTCCGTGAAGGTCTGCAGCAGACCCGCCACGAAGGTGGACTTCCCCGCCCCCGACGGGCCCGAGAGCACCATGACGAAGGGCTTCCGCCGCACGCGACCCCTTTGCGACGGACGGCGGCACGAGCCGCCCCATCCGTGTTCACTCCAGGTTCTGGATCTGCTCCCGCAGCTTCTCGATCTCTTCCTTCATCTTCAGAACCTCGTGGGTGATCTCGAGCTGCGTCGTCTTGGAGCCGATCGTGTTCACTTCGCGGTGCATTTCTTGCAGCAGGAATCCCATGCGCCGGGCACCTTGGTCGCGCGCTCCGATGGCGGTATGGAACTGCTGCAAGTGGCTGCGCAGCCGCACGCACTCCTCCGTGATGTCGCTGCGATCGGCCAAGAGCGCCACCTCTTGCGCCAGTCGCTGCGGCTCCACCTCGCCGCCGTCCAGGAGCCGTGCCAGCCGTGCACGTAGCGCTCCCCGCGCTTCCTCGGGAACCCGGGGCGCCCTCTTCTCCACCCGCTCCAAGCAGTCCTGGATGAGCCCGAGCCGGCGGGCCAGGTCCTCGCCGAGGCTGCTCCCCTCGCGCGCCTTCATCTGGTTGGCCTGCTCGATGGCGCGGTCGATGACCTCGAGCAGCAGTGCTTGCACGGCATCGCCGTCCAGCTCGCTGTAGCCGCGCACGAGCACCTCGGGTTGCGCGAGCAACGACGCCACCAACGGGGCGACGAAAGCCGGAGTGTGCACGGCGCCGTCGCCGACACCGAGCTCCGCCGCCAGCTGGCGGATGACGCCGCCGTAGGCGCGGACCAGAGGCTGGTTGAGCGCGATGTCTTCCAGCTCTTCGCGCGACTCGAAAGCGAAGCCCAGACTCACACGGCCCCGGTCGATGCGCTCGCGCACCCGCGTCTTGATCGTGTCCTCGAAAGCGAGAAGCGGTCGCGGCAACCGGAGCGAGACGTCGAGGTACCGGTGGTTCACCGAGCGCAGTTCCACGCTGATCTTGTAGCCGTGGCTCTCGGCTTCGGCGACCCCGAACCCCGTCATGCTCTTGAGCATGCAGGCCTCCGTCGGGGGAGCCCCCCAATGTAGGCGGCCCGCTGGCGGGGTGTCAACGGAGCCGGCTCCAGCGCTGGAGCGGCGACCCGGCCCTGGGACTGGGCCGCTCTCTCGATGTCTGCGGCCGTTCGGAAGCGTCCGCCTGCCCCGCAGCTCCTGGCCATCGGCGGCGCTTCCTGACGCCGCGCCGGGGGATGCGCACGGATGCCCCACGGAGTCCCGGCCCCAGGAAGGTAGAATGCGCCTGCCCTGCGTCGACCTGGGGACGGGAGTCCGAGGCATGAGCCAGCTCTATTTCAAGCAACACCTGGCCGGACGCGACTTCGCCCAGAGCGACGCGGCGGCGACCCAGATGCTCAACTTCGTCTACGCCATCGGCGATGCGGCGAAGCGCGAGTGCGTCCTCGTCGATCCGGCCTGGGACGTGGACGGCTTGCTCGCGCTCCTCGACGCCGACGGCATGAAGCTGGTGGGCGCTCTCGCCACCCACTATCACCCGGACCACGTGGGTGGCAGCATGTTCGGCTTTCAGGTCGAGGGGCTGCAGCGGCTGCTCGCGCTGCGACCCGTGCCGGTGCACGTGCACCGTGCCGAAGCCGAGGGCATCCGCGTCGTCACCGGGCTTTCCACCAGCGACCTGGTGCAACACGACGGCGACGACACCTTGCCTGCCGGCGACGTCCCGATCCGCTTCTTGCACACGCCGGGCCACACTCCGGGCAGCCAGTGCTTCCTCGTGGACGACCACCTCGTCGCCGGCGATACGCTCTTCGTCCAGGGGTGCGGCCGCGTCGACCTTCCCGGCGGGAACGCCGAGGAGATGTACCGCACCCTGACGCAACGCTTGGCCCAGCTCCCGGACACGGTGGTGCTGTACCCGGGCCACGATTACGGCGACCAGCCCACCGCCACTCTCGGCGAGCAACGGCGCACGAACTACGCCCTCCGACTCGGCAGCCTCGACGACTGGCTGCGGCTCATGGGCGGGACGGCCTGGTGACCGAACGTGGATGCCGTCCTGCTCGCACGCTTCGTCGCAGCGCAACGGCCGCGACTCGAAGGCGCCAAGGTGCAGCGCCTGGTCTGCGTCGGCGATGGTCTCGTCCTGGCGCTCGGGACGCGGCACGGCACGGCTGAGCTCGGCCTGCTGGGCGCCCTGGGCGCTGCCTGGGCCTACTGCCTGCACGGAAGGGTTCGGGAGGAACTGCACGCCGAACTCGGCGCTCTCTACCCTGCTCTCGTCGCTCCGGCGGGAAAAGAGCTCGGTCTCCGCCTCGACGATGCCACCGCGCTCGATGCTCTCCGCGCCTGGCTCCTGCGCCCCGCCGCCGCTGCCCCTGACTGGCTCCAGCTCGAAGGAACGGAGATCCGCGCGCTACGCACGGCGCCCGAGGATCGCCGGCTCTGGCTCGAGTGCGAGCGATTGCGAACCAGGGAAACGGAGCGCTTCACCCTGGTCGCGGAGCTCTTCGACCGCGGCGCGAACTTTCTCCTCCTCGGACCTGGTGACGTGCAGCTCGCCAACTGGAGCGGCCGGCGGCCGGCGCCGGAACCGGGCTCCGGGCACATTGCCCAGAAGGACAAGAATCCGCCCTCATCCAGTGCCTCCACCACAGTGGGCCTGTCTCCTGGAGCCAACCCAGCTGACGGCGACGGCTCCGACAACGCTCCCTCCCTCGCCGCCGTGGCGCACCTCACCTTGGCCGCGGCTGCTGCCGCCGCACTCGCCCGCACACACCGGCAGTCGCTGCAGCGCGAGGCCAAACGCGTGCAGAAACTACTCGGCAAGCTCGAAGCCGATGCAGAACACACCAAGCAGGCTGAAGCATGGCGCCGTCAGGCGGAGCTCCTGAGCGCCAACCTGCACCGGGTGCAGCGCGGCCAGGAACAGCTCGAGGTGGAGGATCTGTACACGCCTGGCGCGCGTCTCACCTTGAGCCTCGATCCGAGTCTGGCGCCGCACGAGAACGTGGCGCTCTTCTTCAAGCGCGCTCGCCGCGCCGCGCGCGGTCATGCCGCGGTGGAAGCGCGCCTGCAGGAAGCCCGTGCCGCGGCGGACGCACTGGACGCACGCCTCGCCGTCTTCCCCGACGCCGGCGGTGCTTCCGCCACGGACTGGTCCGACGTCCTGCAACCCGCCCGCGACACCTGGAAAGCGGCGCTCTCGTCCGCTCTCGCCAAGGCCGAGGCCTCGAAGCTCTGGGCCCCGGGAGGGCCGCCATGGCAGCTCGCCCGGCCGTCCACCGAAGCTGGGCGCGGCGCCGGGGCAGGTCGCGGTGCTGACGCCAGGCGCGCTGCCGACGCCGGCCCGGGCCGCCGCTTCCTCTTGGCGGGAAACTGGGAGGTCCGTGTCGGGCGCAACAATGGGGAGAACGACGAGCTCACCCATCGTTTCGCCGCCGCCGACGACGTCTGGTTGCACGCGAGCGGCGTATCCGGTTCGCACGTGGTGCTGCGCATGCAGGGGCGCAAGGACAATCCGCCGCGGGAGATCCTGGAAGCTGCCGCCGCCATCGCCGCCCGCTTCAGCCAGGCGAAGCACGCCCGCACCGTACCCGTCCTCTGGACGCGCAAGCGTTACGTCCGCAAGCCCCGCGGCGGTACTCCCGGCCTCGCCACCTGCTCGCACGAGAAGACCCTCTTCGTCCGCCCCGGCCTGCCCGAGGGGCCACAGGAAGCGAACGACGACTGAGTTCAGGCAGCGAAGGGAGACATCATGGCGGAAACACGAATCCAGGAGATCTATCGCGGCCGCGTCGTGCGTTTGGTGCAGGAGTCCCTCACTCTGCCCAATGGCCGCGCGGTGACGCTCGAGATGGTGCGCCACCCCGGCGCCGCGGCCATCGTCCCCGTCGACGCCGACCAGAACGTGCTGCTCATCCGCCAGTACCGCCACGCGGCAGGCGGATTCATCTACGAGGTCCCGGCGGGAACCCTGCAGCCGGGCGAGGCGCCGGAAAGGTGCGCCGCGCGCGAGCTCGTCGAGGAAGCGGGTGTGCGCGCTGGCCGGCTCGATCTGCTCGGCAGCATCCTCACCACGCCGGGCTTCACCGACGAGGTGATCCACCTGTTCCTGGCTCGGGACCTGGAGCCGGCGAAGCAAGCCCTCGACGCCGACGAAGTCCTCACGGTGGAGAAGGTGCCCTGGGCGCGGGCCTTGCAGATGTGCGTGCAGGGCGAGCTGCGCGACGCCAAATCCATCTGCGCCCTCATGCTCGCCGACCGCCGCCTCGGCGCGGCAGGGGTGTTTTAGCGCCGTGGTCGCTTCCTTCGCTGGGGGCTGGCTTCATCAGCGGTAGGGAACCTTGATGGTGCTCCAGGTTCTGGCAACGACGGCGTCGGGCTGCGAGGAAACGCGGAAACACGAGAAGCCGAGACTGTGAACCGGAACCCATCCGCCAGGGCCAGGGTAGGGAAGGGATTCAAAGAAGGTCGTCTGAACGTGATAAAACGCGCCCAAAGGCACGCCAAAAGAGGTTGCCGCTAGGGCTGAATGAGTCGGCGGGACGTTCTTACCCGCTCCGCAGAGGTCGGTTGAGTGGGTCTGTGCCTGAGCGGGCTCGTGCGCGGTTGGGGCGGTGATCCCCCGCCAACTCCCGGGCCAGGGGCGAAGAGGAGGCGCACCACCCGCGGCACCTTCCCGTCCAGGCTATCCGCGGGCGACTCAGGTCGGGCGAAGAGAAGCGGCTCCAAGTCCGCCCCCGATTCCCGGGGGTTCCCGGGGTGGATTTTCGAGGGGGTTTTATGAACACCCCCCCGGCAGGCACGTGCTGGTCGCACGCCGAGCCCAGATGGGGAGGAGGACGATGCGGAGGTGCGGGTGAGATTCGTGGTATGTATCCTCGGGGCACGGACCAGGAACCCAAGGAGAAGAATCGTGCTGCGCGAAGCGAAGATCGACGAAGCGGCCAAGACCCTCACCCTGGTTCTGGACCTGCAGGAACCCACGCCCTCGGCAAGCGGCAAGACCTTGGTGGTGGCGACCACGCACGGCAACCAGCCGACTGATATGACGGTGAACGGTAAGCCGGTGATCGTTGGCGTCAACGCCTACATTCGCAATCGCTGAGTGGAAGGGGCGTTCGAAGTCGGGACTGTACCGCAAGTAGGCGGCGCAGCACTATCCAAACCCCTTCAACTCATCGGCGAGGATTTCATACACCCTGCCTGCGCGCATGCATGTAGTTCTCGGCGTGTACGGTGCCGTCGGCAAGAAGGTGAGAACCCTTGTCGATCAAATCCAGCCACCTGGAAGCCATTACGTCGATTGGTAGGGCGCCCGTGACGGTCCGGTAGCCAGGCAATGTGGCGACCCGTTTCGATCGCCGTCCTGCAACGCCTGTCGGGTCGAAACGCCAGAGGTGTTCAGCGCGAATCCCCGGTGGGCGGGCGGGACTTGCCGCCGAAGCCGCGGAAGTGGCCGATGGCGAGGACCTCGTGGTCGTCGGTCACCACGACGTAGTCCGCCCCGAGCTTGAGGAGCGACTTCCCCGCGCCGCCGAGACGCTCGGGCATTCCCGAGAGCACCACGACGGTCCGTCCGCTGACGGCGGGGTGCGCGGTGGCGAAGACGATGCCCGCCTCATTGAAGCTCCAGGACTTGCCGTCCACCTCGAAGCGGTCGCCTTGGTAGTGCACCGGGAGCTTGGACGCCACCTCCGCCAGGACGCGGTTCGTGCGCGGATCTCCGACGAGCACCAGATTCGTCGTCGCCTGCAGCTTGGCGTCCACCTTCGTATCGTCCAGCACCCTCGGCACTCCGGCGAAGAGCGATTGCCATTCCTCGGTGAAGTGCTGGGCGGTGCGGGCGTCCGCCGCAGGACCGGTCACCTCGCGACGGTGGGTGGAATCCGGCCCAGCCAAGACCGGCGCGCCGGGGAGCGACCGCGTGCCGCGCACGACGACGAAGGGACCGCGGGCGAAGACCGAGGCCACCGGCCCGCCGGTACCGCTCTGCCAGGTCGCGTCGACCTCGCCCGGCGTCACGCGGCGGTGCGCGGCGAGGAAATCCAGATTGGCGCCCAGTTCGCTCTCGAAGAGCGCCCGCCCCTCGAGCGTCGTGGGCGGCAGCACCACCTCGTGGGCGATGCCGTACTCCTGCAGGCGCTCGGCGAGCACCCGGGCGTGGACCACCGAGATGCGCTGATCCTGCTCGGCATGAACGACGCGGAACGCCGTCTTCACCTCGGGCCGCACCAGTCGCGCCGGGTTCATCGTCTCGTAGAAGAAGATCTCCTCCGGCTGGTACGCCAGAGCCTGGAAGATGCCGGGCTGGTCCATGTCGCCGTAACCCGAGACAATGGCCGCCGCCGCGAAGAGGTTCGCATGGCGCAAGGAAAGCAGCCACGCGCCGGTGGCCCCCATCCCGAAGCCGGTGACGTAGAGGCGGGTCGGATCCACGGGCAACTCGGACCGACACTGCTGCAGCACGTCGAGCACGTCCCGTTCGCCAGCAAGCTCGAAGCCGGTGTCGCCGCGCGCGTAGGGACTGACGGCAATCCAGCCCCGCGCCTCGACGGCGGCGAGAAGGGCTGGAATCTCCAGCGGCGCCATCTCGTTCTCCCCCAGATCATGGAGAACGAGGAGGAGGGGCGCCGGTGTGCCCGCCGCAGCGGCCTGCGAGAGATACACCGCGTGGGGCTGCAGGCTGCCGTCCGGCGCCGACCATTGGCCGCGCAGGAAGGGCACGGAGATCGGAAAGCCTTGTGACGATCGCCGCGGCCAGAGCGCCGCGAGCAGCTGCTCCTGTCCCGCCTTGTCCGGTGCCGGGAGCAGCAGATCGCGCAGCACCTGGCTTTCGAGCAGCCGGTTTTCGATTCCTGCCCAGGCCGCGGCACGCGCCGCCAGGATACCGCGCTCGCCGGCGCGCACCTCCCGCCAATCGCCGAGGCGAGCGAGCATTTCTTCCGCCTTGCGGAGCCGCACGGCGATATCGGCGGGGCGGGGGAAACGACTCGGTTCCTTCGCCGCTGTCTTCGTCGGTTCGCTCACTTCCGCCAGACCCGCGGCGAGACTGGCTCGCGTCGGCGCCAGGTGCACCAGGTCGTGTCGCCATGGAGCCGCGCCGGGCGTGCCGAGGTCGAGCTCCAGGCGTCGCGACCGCGGCCAAGCGGCCGGTACACTCGGGGCTCCGTGGTAGCGGACGAGAGCCGGCTGGCTCGACACCTCGACGCGGAGCGGTCTCTCGCCATGCAGTCCAGCGGCGAGGACGACGGGTTTCGTCTCTCCGGTGGCGCCAAAGCGCCACACCGACCATTCGAAGGGAAAACCGCTCTCCCAATGCCGCGTGCCGATCGAGCTGATCCACGTCCCTGCCGCGGGCCCGCCGCCGGTCTGCAGCCGCGCCCAAGCGGAGACGAGACCGGGCTTGCGCGTGTCGACCTTGCCGGGTTTCGACACCGTCACCATGCCGGGACGCGTCACCCAGGCGAAGAGCTTCTCCGAGCCGCCATCCACGTCTTCCACCAGAACGTTGACGAGGAGCGCGGCCTCGTCGTGAGGCAAGGCCGGGAAGAGCAAATCCCAGGGCACGAAGAGTTCGAAGGCGACCTTGCCGCCGCTCCCGGCGTCGCGTTGCACCCTGGCGGCACCGCGCGTGCCCAGCACCTGCGGGTCAAAGAGCGCCACCCGCCGGTTGTGCCAGCGCGTCCAGGCCTCGAGCTGGCCATCCGCGCAGAGGCGCACCGCCCGCTCAGAGCCGGCCCAATAGCGTTGCACCAACGTCGAGCTCGAGCTCAAATAGAGCAGCACGCTTTCGACGCGCGGCGCGTTCTCCCTACCGACGACGAGCGTGTCGTCGCGGAGCGTCGCACCGAGGACGAGACCTTGTGCCGTCCACAGGAGCGCGAAGTCGAGAGCTGCATCGCTGCTGCCGTTCCACTGCCCGCGGAGGAGGGTGGTGCCGCCGCGCAACTCGTGCCAGCGCACCACCGGCCAATCGCCGACGCGGCCGTCCAGCGCCGGCGCGGTGCCGGCCCAGGTCGCTTGCAGCTTCGGTCTCTTGGCATCGTCCAGCGAGTCCGGCGGGAAACCGCGGAGCGCCATCGGCTCGTCCGCCGGCGAGAAAGAAGGCGGTAGCAGGCTGTCGTTCCATGCCCGCGCCTCGAGGCGCGGCGGCGGGACACCTTTTCCGGGCTTGGCGGCAGCAGCCGTGTCGACGGCTCCCGGCGCCGCGAGCCACACCCCGACGGCGGCGACGAGGAGACGAGGCAGGATCCTCCTGGCGCACCGCCAGAAATATGAAAGACCGCTTCTCATGCACTCAATCTAGACCCAGGCGCGGGCTGCAGCCAGCGCCCGCTCGATCTCGGCGGGATGCGTCGAGCCGAGGGTGCGCTTGGCCCGGACGCTGCCCTCGGGGGTGAGGAGGGCTGGATCGAGGCCGTCGAGGCCGGCCTCACGGAGCTCCGCCGGCGTGGCACCGGCGAGGCCGCGCCCGCTGCTTTCGCAGGCGGCCACCAGACGGCCGACGCGCTCGTGGGCGAGACGGAAGGGGACGCCGCGGCGCACCAGCTCCTCGGCCAGATCGGTGGCGGCGGAGAAGTCGAGCCCCACCGGCCGCGACGGGTGGAAGCGGGCGCTGCCGAGAGCACCCGCCAGCAGGCGCGCGCAATCCCGCGTCGTGTCCGCGGCGTCGAACAACGCCTCCTTGTCCTCTTGCAAGTCGCGGTTGTACGAGAGCGGCAGACCCTTGAGCAGCCCGTGCAGCGACAGCAAGCGCCCGTGCACTCGCGCCGTCTTGCCGCGCACGAGCTCCGCGACGTCGGGGTTGCGCTTCTGCGGCAGCATCGAGGACCCGGTGCACCAGGCATCCCCGAGCGTCACCAGGCCGAACTCCGGTGCGGACCACAGCACCAGCTCCTCGGCGAGACGGGAGAGGTGCGTCATGATCAAGGCGCAGGCGCCGGTGAACTCGATGGCCCAGTCGCGATCGGCCACGGCATCGATGGAGTGGGTCGCCACGCGAGCGAAACCGAGGCGGTGCGCCGTGGCCTCGCGGTCGAGGGGCAGGCTCGAACCGGCGCCGGCGCCCGCACCGAGGGGCGAGCGATCGGCGCGCCGGCGAGCCTCGACGAGACGTTCCACGTCGCGTCGCAGCGCCTCCACGTGCGCCAGGAGATGGTGCGCCAGGGACAGCGGCTGGGCCCGTTGCAAGTGTGTGTAGGCGTGGATCCAGGTCGACTGGTGCTTCTCCGCTTGCTCCACCAACGCCCGGGCCGCGCCCCGCACCGCTTCTTCCACTTCCGCCGAAGCCTCTTTCAACCAGAGCAGGACATCCGTCACCACCTGATCGTTGCGGCTGCGGCCGGCGTGCAGACGTTTCGCTGCCTCGCCGCAGAGCTCGGTGAGGCGCGTCTCGATGGCAGAATGGATGTCCTCGGGAAGCGACTCGAGCGCCGCCGCCTCGGGTGGGAAGGTGCCCGCTTCGATCTCGCCCTCGAGCTGCTGCAGAGCCTCGAACAACAGCTGGCGCTCCGCTTCCGGCAGGAAGCCCGCCGCCGCCAGGGCCTCCGCGTGGGCTCGGCTGCCTTGGAGGTCCTGACGCGCCAGCCGGCGATCCACGGGGAACGAGGACGAGAACCGGCGTAGCGCCTGGTCCATCGGTTCGTGGAAACGACCGCCCCAAAGATCGCTCAACGCAACGCTCCCGAACGGCGCGGTCTGGCCGTGGACGCCACGCGGCTGCCCGCAGTGTTCGCCGCCGCACTGCCCGCGGCTTTCACCGTCGCACTGCCCGCACTGTTCGCCGCCGCACCGCCCGCGGCGGTCGCACCGCCCACGGTTTTCTCCGCCACTGCTTCGACGTGGGCTGCCCCTGCATCGAGGTGCGCCGTCGCCGCTTGCAACGCTTCCACCGCTTCCTCCGCCTGCCGGCGTACTGCCGCGGTGCTGCGCCCGGCCAGGCCGAAGAGCTCGATGAAACCGGTGGCAGCACGATGATCGAAGCTGTCGCCGGCGCTGTAGGTGGCGAGGGCGTGCTGGTACAGCGCCTGCGACGACCGCCGGCCCACGGCGACCACGGTGCCCCGGCGGAGGCGCAGGCGCACCTCGCCGCCGAGCGGCCGCACCGCTTCGTCCACGAAGGCAGCGATCGCTTGTCGCAACGGCGTGAACCACTGGCCGTCGTACACGAGCCGCGCCAGCTCCTGTCCCAGCGCCGCCTTCAAGCGCCGCGTCTCCCGATCGAGGACGAGCTGTTCCAGGGCTTCCCGGGCGGTGTGCAACACCACCGCCGCGGGTGCTTCGTAGACCTCGCGCGACTTGATGCCGACCAGGCGATCCTCGATGACATCGAGACGGCCGACGCCGTGCGCCGCCGCCAGGGTGTTGAGCTGTTCCACCAGCGCCGGCCCGTCGAGCGGCTCGCCGTCCAGAGCCACCGGCACGCCGGCCTCGAAGACGAGTCGCACCTCGACGCCTGGCTCCGGCGCTGCCATCGGGTCCACCGTGAGCTGCCAGCAATCCGCCGGCGGCGCCGTCCAGGGGTCTTCGAGCGCACCCGCTTCGATCGCCATGCCCCACAGATTCTCGTCGATCGAATAGGGCGAGGCCAAGGTTGCCGAGATCGGGATGCCGCGGGAACGGGCCCAAGCGATCTCTTCTTCCCGCGAGCGCAGTTCCCAGTCGCGGAGCGGCGCCAGACAGCGCAACTCCGGTGCCAGCGTCCGCACCCCGACCTCCAGGCGCACCTGGTCATTGCCCTTGCCGGTGCAGCCATGCACGAAGGCATCGGCGCCGACTTCACGGGCGATGCGCACGGCGTGCGCGGCGATGAGCGGCCGGCCGAGCGCCGTGGCCAGCGGGTACACGCCTTGGTACAGCGCTCCCGCCTTCAGGCTCGGCCAGACGTAGTCGGCGACGAACTCTGGGCGCAGATCCACGACGAAGGCGCGGCTCGCCCCGGTGGCGAGGGCCTTCTCCCGCACGCCGCGCAGCTCCTGTTTCTGCCCCAGGTCCGCCGTGAAGGTCACGACCTCGGCGCCATGCGTCTCCTGCAACCAGCGGAGCATGACCGAAGTGTCGAGGCCCCCCGAATAGGCGAGCACATAGCGTGGCATCGGCGTCTCCTTCACTTCATTCCCATTGCAACACGGCGGCGATCTCACTCTTGAGCTTGTCCGTGGCTTGGACATGGCGCGGCACCACGAGGATCGCGTCGTCCCCTGCCAGCGTCGCCAGCAAGTTCGGCAAGCGCAGACCGTCGAGCCACACCGCCACCCCTTGCGCTCGGCCGGTCAGGGTGCGGATCACGACGGCGACTTCGTTGGCCTCGACCCCGGTGACCTCCTGGGCGGCCACGTTCTGCAGACGCCCGGGCGCCGCTTCTGTCGGCGCCGGCACTCCGACAGGCGTATCGTCCACGGCATAGCGATATCCTTGCGCCGTCGGCACGCAGGGAACGCGGAGCTCCTTCAGGTCCCGCGACAGAGTGGCCTGTGTCACCGGAAAACCTCGTTGCCGCAAAGCCCGCCGCAGTTCCTCCTGACTGTGGATGACCTGCTCGCGCAGCACTGCGAGCAGCTCCCGCTGCCGCCGGGCTTTGTCGAGAGCGCTCATGACGCACCATCCCCGCCGCCGAGCCGCACCAACCCACGCTCCAGGAAGGCACCAGCGGCGTCGATCTCGGCGGCGCTCACCACGAGAGGCGGCAACAGCCGCAGCACGTTCTTGCCGGCTTGCAAGCCCAGGAAGCCGAGCTCGCGCAATGCCCCCACCAGCTCCGGGGCCCTCGGTTGGCGCAGCTCGAGCCCCCACATGAGGCCGCGGCCGCGCGCTTCCTTCACCACCTCCGGCCAGGCCGTCGCCAGAAGCGCCAGCCTGGCTCCGAGCTCGGCGCCGCGAGCCCGCACTCCCGCCAGAAATCCCGGGGCCAGCACGGTATCGAGCACTGCGTGCGCCGCTCGGGCGACGAAGGGTCCGCCGCCGAAGGTGGATCCATGCTCCCCGCGCCCGAGCGCCCGCGCCGCTTCGCCGCGGGCGAGCAAGGCCCCCATGGGCAAGCCCCCCGCGAGCGCCTTCGCCAGCGTCACCGCATCGGGAACCACGCCGTCTCCCTGGGCGGCGAGAAAGGTCCCGGTGCGTCCGAGACCGGTCTGCACTTCGTCGAACACGAGAAGCGCGCCGCAGCGGTCGCAACTCGCACGCAGGTGGGCGAGGAAACCAGCCGGCGCCGGGCGCACGCCGCCTTCGCCTTGGATCGGCTCGACGAGGACGAGGGCGGTATCGGTATCGATGGCCGCCGAGGCCGCCTCGAAATCACCGAAGGGCACGGCGACGAAGCCCTCGAGCAAGGGGCGGAAAGGGGCCTGGTAGTTCTCCTGCATCGTTGCCGAGAGGGAGCCGAAGGTGCGCCCGTGGAAGCCGCCTTGGAAGACGACGATCTTCTTCCGGCCCGGTCGCGTCTTGCGACCGAGCTTGAGAGCCGCCTCCACCGCCTCGGTGCCGGAGTTGCAGAAGAAAGCACGTTCCATCCCGGCGGCGTCGACGAGCCGCTCCGCCAGCCCCACCATGGGCTCGGTCCAATAGAGGTTGCTCGTGTGCAAGAGGCCGGAGGCGCCGCCACGCAGCGCGGCGACGAGGGCAGGATGTCCGTGGCCGAGGGCGCTCACTCCGATGCCGGCGCCGAAATCGAGGTAGCTCTTCCCGGCGCTGTCCACCACGAGGCAGCCGGCGCCGCCGGCGAGCTCGAGGGGCTCACGGGTGTAACTGTCGACGAGGACGGCGGCGCCGCGCGCCGCCAACGTTCCCGCCCATGCCGGAGCCGGCGGGGTGTTCCCCGGCGCGCCCGTGGCTTCGGCGGGCACGATCACGGTGCCTGGACTGGCGCCGGACCAGAGTGCCGTGAGCACGATGTGCGGTGTGCGTCCATCGAGAAGGCGCACTCGCGGGACGCCCGCGGCCAGCGCTTGCAGCGCTGCTTCCAGCTTGGGCTGCATTCCGCCTTGCACCGCGCCGGCACGCAGCAGCGCTTGCGCCCGTGACGCGGCCAGGATCGCCACCGGGTGGCCATCCTCCAGGTAGCCGGGTACGTCGGAGAGGAAGACGAGCTCGCTGGCGTGCATCGCTGCCGCCACCGCCGCCGCCACGAAATCGGCGTTGATGTTGTGGAGTTGGCCGCAAGCATCGGTGGCCGTCGGCGAAATCACCGGCACGAAGCCACCCTGCTGCAGGTGGAGGAGCGGCGCCGGATCCACGGCCTCGACCGCGCCCACGAAACCCAGATCGCGCCCCTCCGGACGATGGGTACGCACCTGCAACAAGCCGCCGTCGCTGCCGGAGATCCCCATGGCTCGCACTCCCACCCGAGCGAGGAGTGCCACGATCTGCTTGTTGATGCGCGCGAAGACCATCTCCGCCAGCGTCGCGGTCTCGGCGTCGGTGATCCGGTGTCCGTCGACGAAGCGGGGCTCGACCCCCAGGCGTTGCATCACGCGCGTCAGCTCCGGGCCGCCGCCGTGCACGACGATGGGCCGGAGGCCGAGCCGGACGAGCGTCGCCAGGTCGTGGGCCCAGGTCCGGGCCAGCGTCGCATCCTCCTGCACCGAGCCGCCGTACTTGAACACCACCGTCACGCCCCGTGCCGGTGCCGCCGTGAGACTCGACAGCTCCAGCCCCGCGGTCGGCATCCCACCCATCGTCGCGCCCTGGCTTCCAGCAGGCACCGGCTTCGAATGCACTTCGTCGAGATGCACGAGCAGCGTCTCCTCTCCTCTCGCCCCGCGGGGGCGCGTTCTCGTCAGGTGCGGTAGCTGGCGTTGATCTCGACGTAGCCGGCGCTGAGATCGCAGGTCCAGGTCTTCGCCGTCGCCCCGCCGAGACCGAGATCGATGTGCAAGGTCACTTCTTCACGCGACAGGGCGCGGCGCGCCGCCGCTTCGGAGAAGCGCGCCACGAAGCCCGGCCGGAGCACGACCACGTCGCCGAAGGCGACGCGCAAGCGCTCCGGATCGAGCGCCACGCCGGCGCGGCAGGCCGCCGCCACCACGCGCCCCCAGTTGGCGTCGGCGCCGTGCATGGCGGTCTTCACCAGTGGCGAGCCGGCGATGGTGCGCGCCACTTGCAGCGCTTCGCCCTCGTCGCGGGCCCCGCTCACGCACACCTCGATCAGCTTGGTGGCGCCCTCGCCGTCGCGCACCACCAGCTTGCCCAGCTCGATCAGCACTTCGGTGAGAGCGGCCTCGAATGCGGCGACGCTGGCCGGAAGCGCCGGGTCCACCGCCACGCCGGAGGCGCCGTTGGCCAGGACCGCGATGGTGTCGTTGGTCGAGGTATCGCCATCCACGGAGATGCGGTTGAAGGAGGCGTCGGTGGCGCGGCGCAGACAATCCTGCAGCAGCGCCGCCGGCACCGCGGCGTCGGTGGTGACGAAGGCGAGCGTGGTCGCCATGTCCGGATGGATCATGCCGGAGCCTTTCGCCATGCCGCCGAGCGTGTAGTTGCCGTTCTTCCCCCGCACCCGCTGCACCCATTCCTTCTCCCGCAGATCCGTGGTGAGGATGGCGGTGGCGGCGTCGGCACCGCCGGAGCGAGCCAGAGCACGCACGGCATGCGGGAGCGCGCGGAGCAAGCGCGGCAGCGGCAACGGCTGCCCGATCACGCCGGTGGAAGCGACGAGCACCTGCTCCACCGGCAGGCTCAGGAGCTCCGCGACCGCCGTCACACTCCGGCGGGCCGCTTCGAGCCCGGGCTCGCCGGTGCAGGCGTTGGCGTTGCCGGCGTTAACGAGAACGGCCCGCGCCCGTCCACCGGAAAGGCGGAGGTGCTCGCGACTCACCAGCACCGGTGCGGCCGCGGCGAGGTTGCGGGTGAACACCGCTGCCGCCGAGGTCTCGCCCCCGCTCACCAGGAGTGCCAGGTCGAGACGCTTCTTGCGGATGCCGGCGTGGACGCCGGCGGCGCGGAAGCCCTGCGGCGCCGTGATGGCCGCCGCATGCGGCCGTTCCAACCCGTCGGTTTCAGCCCAGGGGCTGGAAGTGGACATCGCGCACCCCCTCTGTCGTGGGCCGCAGCAGCCCAGCCGTCTCCGGCAGGCCGACGACTCGGTTCATGATCTGCACTGCCTGACCGGCGGCGCCTTTCATCAAATTGTCGAGCACCCCGAGGACGACGAGCGTTCCCGCCGACGTGTCCAGCACCGGGGCGAGATCACAGAAGTTCGTGCCCAGCACGTCGCGCGTTTGCGGCAGCCGTTGCGCCGGATCGACCACACGCACGAAGGCGGCGCCGTCATAGGCGTGGCGATAGGCCGCGAGCACCGCGCTCGTTCCCAGGCCGTCGGCTTGCAGCACCACGCTGGCGAAGATGCCGCGGCGGAGCGGCGCCAGATGCGGCACGAAGGTGACGCGCACCGGGCGGCCGGCGTAGCGGCCGAGACCGGCGGTGATCTCCGGCGCATGCTGGTGCCGGCCGACTCGATAGGCCCGCAAGTTCTCCGACACCTCGGAGAAGCTCGTCTCCAGCTCGGCCCGTCGACCTGCTCCGGTGGTACCGGAGATGGCGTGCACCACCACATCCCCCGTCGCCGCCGCACCGAGGGCGAGGGCCGGCGCCGCCGCCAGCTGGGCCAAGGTGGCGTAGCAGCCGGCGCAGGCCACGAGGCGGGCTCCTCGCAGAGAATCGCCGCCGAGCTCGGGAAGCCCGTACACGGCTTTCCCGAGCAACTCCGGGGCTGGATGCTCACGTCCGTACCACTGGCGGTAGGTGCTGGCGTCTTCGCAGCGCAGATCACCGGAGAGATCGATCACCGTGCCGACGCGTCCATGCAGCGCCGCAGCCATCCGCGCCGATTCCCCGTGGGGCAGCGCCAGGAATGCCACGTCCACGCCGTGGAGCGCGGTGGGTTGGAGAGGCTCGAGCCCGCCCTGATGTAGGTGCGCCTTGTCCGGGTGCAGATGCTCGAAATCGCGCCCGGCGCTCGCATCGGCCTGGAGCGCCGCGAGGCGCACCTGCGGATGCTGCGCCAGTAACGCCACGAGCTCCGCCCCGCTGTATCCCGAAGCACCGACGACTGCGCAATCCAACAAGTCCTGCCACCCTTCCGACGGCGATCCTTGGAAGAAGTGCAGGAAGATACAGAAACCTGTATCTTAATGCAAGTGGGCCGGTCCTCCGCGGCGGGCTGGTGACGGCTCGAGCCGAGGGAAGCGAGCCCGCCGCAGCGGCTCGACAGGGCACATCTTGGACTCACGGGCCATGGCGACGCATTGGGAGCTCGCCAGGGGTGGGTGTCGGGAGAGAAACTCCTGGGGAAGAGGATCCATCAAAAGGCGGGAGAAAATACAACGGGGCGCCCGTGTGGGGCGCCCCATCGTGAGGTGTCGCCGCCTCTGCTGTCCGGTTCCGGCACGCCCCGCGTAGCCACAGCGAGGCGCACGCTCCGATCTCCGGCCGGACCGACGACACCTTGACCCGCGTCGGACCGCGAAAACTCACAAGAAACGAGCTTCGTGATGTAAACCGGGCAGTTGCGGCGTTTTTTGTGCTCTCCAGGGGGTGGATTCCCACCCCCCGGAGAACTCTCCGCCGTTGCTCGTTGCAACATTTAAGGAACAAGGCAACTCACATGCCAGACCACTCAAATACGCAATGCTCTGTATTTTATATTGTTAACAAAAAATCAGGGACCCGTCGCCGAGTCCCCGAGTTCATGATGCGTTAATTATTTTTACGCTCTGTAAGATTTAATTTCGCTGCTGTGTGGTCCGCTTGTCGGTGTCGCCACCCTCGAGACTGAATTCCTTCTCTGGCTCCAAGATCGACAGGGTCAACTCTTGCGTCGAACCAGTCTCCCGCCAGAGGATCCTGAAAGTCCCTGACGTCCCGCCCCCAGTCCTCCTCACGGTCCCGATCGCATGCTCAGCCGTCACTTCGGTGAATTGGACCTCGACGGTGATACCCACTGCGGTGATGTCAAAGGTCTGACCGGACTCCGTGATCGTGCGTGTGGTCTCGTTCTCGATCTGGATCGGCGCGCTCCCGCCGGCGAGGACGACACCCCCAGCGAGCGCGGTCGCGAGAATGCCGACTGCCAGAAACCTGCTCATGGGGACTCCCCTGGAAGAGGATGACGTAGCTGGGGGGAAGTATAGTCCAGTCGCTGCCCGCATTCCAAGCCCCTCCGTGCTGAATCTTCCTCTCTACGTGAATCTACGGATCCGATGCACCCCTCCGGGTCTGGCCCTATGGGTTCCAGAGACCTTGAGACAAGGAGGAATATGCCCCACAGGCCGTCAGGAATGGGGTCTCACCGGCGCAGCTTGGCGTACAGCGTCGGTCGGCTGAGCCCGAGGAGCCTGCCGGCCTGGGCGATCACCTTGACCCTGTCCACCAGCTGACGCGCGATCTCACGCTCCAGCCGGTCGAGCAGCGGGTCGTCCTTCGAGTACGAAGCATGCTCCAGCACCCAGCGCGCCACTGCCTCCATGTCCAGCGGGCCTGCGATCTCCGTGCCGTCGGCTCCTTTCACGATATCCGGTGGCAGATCTTCGGGGACGATCACATCATTCGCCGAGAGGGCATAGCATCGCTTCATGGCGTTCTGCAGCTCGCGAATGTTCCCCGGCCAGGTGTATTGCATGAGAACCCGCTGCGCTTCGCCCGAGAGGCGCTTCGAGCCGCGCTGCTGCGCCCGCGCCTGCCGATCGAGGAAGTTGAGGGCCAGATCCTGAATGTCCTCGCGCCGATCCCGCAAAGGCGGAACCGTCCAGGACAGGACGTTGAGCCGGTGGAAAAGGTCTTCCCGGAAGCGACCGGTCCGCATCGCTCCTTCCAGGTCGCGGTTGGTCGCGGCGATGACGCGCACGTCCACGCGGATCGATTCCGAAACTCCCAGCCGCTGGAAGGACTTGTCTTCGAGAACGCGGAGAAAGCGCGCTTGCATCTCGTAGGGCATATCGCCGATTTCGTCGAGGAGCAGAGTGCCGTGGTGGGCGCTTTCGAAGTAGCCCGGTCGGGTCTCGTGGGCGTCGGTGAAGGCGCCACGATCGTGGCCGAAGAGTTCCCTCTCCCATAGTCCCGGCGGCACGGCGGCGCAGTTCATGGTGACGAAGGGCTGCGCCCGCCGCTTGCTGGTGTCGTGGATGGCTCGCGCCATCACGTCCTTACCCGTACCGTTCTCTCCCAGGAGCAGGACCGTCTCGTCGAGATCGCGCACGTTGCGGATGAAAGCGATCATCTCCTGTCGCTTCCCGCTCTTGCCGATGATGTCATCCAGGGTGGTCCCGAGCCGCTTCGCCCCGGCCGGCATCACCTCGACGCGCGCCGCCGCGGCCGGCAGGAGCGTATCGCGCTCCAACAACATGGCGAGCACATGCGCCATGCTGCGGATGGCGCGGCGCACTTCCTCCCCGGGCAAGCGCGTGCCTTCGGCCCACTCGAGCCAGATACTCCCCAGACGCCGCTCCCGTGCCTCGACGGGAATGATGTAGAACGGCGCCGCGTTCTCCTCGTCCTGGAGATCCTCCGACGACAGGGGGAGCAGGGTTTGTTGCGCCCGCGCCAGGAGACGCGGCCGCGCGCGTACCCAATCCGACGGATGCATCCCTTGCTGCTCCAACTCCCGGGCGAGAGCGGAGGCGCGATGCACCTCCCCGTCGGCGTCCAGCAACAAGGCACAGCGAGCCGCAGCACAACGACGGATTTCGCCGAGAACCCGTTCCAGGGCTTGCCCCGCGTCTTCCAGGCTCGCAGCGGCTTCGCACACCCGCTGCAGCGCCGCCGCCCCGGGCAAGCCCTCGGCCGGCACGGCCGGCTGCAGCTCACCCTCGCCCACCAGGGCTTCGAGATCGAGCAACGCCTTCGGAACCAGGGCGCCCTCGCGTTCCAGCAGCTGCCGGGTGCGCACCACCAGCTCTCGCGCCCGTGCTGCGACGCCGCTCTCGTGATAGAGCTGCGCCGCCTCTTGGAAGGATTCCGCCGCCTGCGGCGTGTCCCCCAGCCGGGCGAGGTTGTTGCCGGCGTGTTCGTAGGAAACCGCCGCGCCGCGGCGATCCTCCTGCGCCCGACGCAGATGGCCTTGGGTGCGATGCCAGTTCGCCTCTTCCAGAGTCGAACCGGCCTGGCTCATGTACTGCTCGGACTCCTGGAGGAGCTCTTCCGCCCGCAAGAGATTGCCCTCGAGCAGCTCCAGGCTCGCCTGCTTGCGCAGATCCATGAAGAGTTCCGCCACGTCGCTCACATCGCGCGCCAGGCGCACCGCTTCCTCGAGAGCGGCTCGCGCCTCGACCCTCCGCCCCTGGGCCAGGAAGATTTCGCCCTGCAGCCCCTTCGCGCTCGCCCAGCTCGAGCGCGAGCCGAGCTGCTCGCTCAGTGCAGCAGCCCGTCGCGCCAGATCTTCGGAACGGCCGAGATCCTTCATTTCCAGGTGGACCCAGGCCAGGTTGACCAATCCTCGGGCCACGCCGGCGTGATCCTCGAGCTCCTGGCGGATCTCCATGCTCTTGCGGTGGTACTCCAGTGCTTCCGAGAAGCGCCGGCGTGCCCGCGCCAGCAAGCCGAGGTTGTTGTAGGCCCGCGCCACCGCCAGGCGATCGCCGCTCTTCTCGCGCAGCGCCAGGCTGCTGCTCAAGTAGTGCTCGGCCTCGTCGTAACGGCTGGTGCGCCAGCGCACCAAACCGAGAACGTTGTGGAGTTGTGCCACCTCCTTGAGGTGGCGGCGGGGGTCGAGGAGGTTCAACGCCAGCTGGCAACGCTCCTCGGCGGCCCCGTACCGCGTGAGGCGGAACTCGCAGAAGCCCATTTCGGTGAACAGGCGGCCACGATCGACGGTGGGGAGCTCTTCGCCGTAGCGCTCCATGAAGCGTTGCAGGAGCTCCAGGGAACGATCGAAGTCGCCATGACGGTCCAGCAGCTCCGCGTGCGCCAGCAGCATCTCGCTGGTGGCGTGGAGATCCAGCACCGACCCTTCTTCGTCCGCCAGCGCGAAGAGCCTCTCGGCCGCCCGCTCGTAGTAGCTCAAACCTTCGCTCGCGTGCTGCCGCTCCACCTCGGACTGGGCGAGGCTGCGCAACACCTCGAGATGCTGCGGCGCCTTCAGGTGTTGCACCAGGTTCGAGTTCACCAGCTTGCGCTGCAGCCGGCGCAGCAGCGCCACCAAACCGCGCCGTTGCACGGCCTGCAGCAACGGGCTGCTCTCCGCGGCTGCGACGTCCCAGCTGCCGCCGGCGAAGAGGTGGTCGAAACGCATGAGTCGCTGCCCCAGGGTCGGCGGACCGCCTTCGGCGAGAAGGTGCGACAACAACAGGTGCAGCTCCTCTTGACGGTGCGCGGTGAGACCGTTCCGTCGCAGCTCGAGAGCGTCCGGCCGCAGCAACCGCACCACCTGCTGGGACTCCTGGCCCCACCAGCCGCCCGCCGCGAGAGAGGACCGCACGTGTCCGAGGCGCTCGAGTTCGGCGAGGGCTTCGGGCAGCTCGCCCTCCTGCTGCGGCAGCGCCAGGCGCAACATCTCGCCCGTCCCGTCGGTGTCGAGAACGCTGAGCAGATCCAGCAAATGCCGGGAAGCCGGCGACACCGGCGGCGCCGGCATCTCCGCCGGCGGGCACTCCACCACCTGGGAAAGGAAGTGGACCTCCGGGTCACAGCGGGCGCGCAACCACTCCGCCAGGCTCGGAGGGCTCTCGCCTTCCGATGGCGGCGCCGCGCCGCGCTTGGAACCCACGACCCAGACGACCGGACGCACCTTGTCCTGGGCGAGGAGCGTCTCCAGAGGCAGCAGCTCGGTTTCCGCCGGGCGGTATTCCGGCACCAGGACGACGGCGGGGCCGTGCCCCGCGAGGTCGCGAGGTTCCCAGGAGGTCAGTGCTTCGAGCCGCACGACGTGCGGCCTCTCCGTGAGCAGCGCCAGACTCTCGCGCAGGAACAAGAAGAGCTCCTGCAGCCCCGGGCCTCCCGCGGGGGTTTCGAGGAAGAGCACGACGCTCGTGCCTTCCGACATCTGTGCCAAGCTGGCGTCGAGAGTCTCGAGCAGCGGGCGCCACAAGGTGGCAGCAGGCAGGGGCAAAAGATCGAGCTCGGTGAGCCGATCCACACTCCGTCGGGGTGGGGCCTCCGGCGTCCCCGCTGCTTCCGCGCTTCTCTCTCCCGCCAGGAGCTCCAACACCGAGGCCAATCCGGGACGCCGCCAGGGCTCGAGCGCGAGGAGCCCTTGCAGGTGCCGCCAGGCTTCCGGTCTTGCCCCGGGGAGGCGATCGACACAAGCCTGCAGCACTCCGGCGGCGATGAATCCGTCCGTGGTCGCATCCAGATGACCGGCGTGACGCAGCTCGGGTGGCTGATAAGGCGAGCGGGCGCCGGCTCGAGCCAGCATCTCGTGCGGCAGGATGTACGCCGCCGGCAGGACGCGGAGCACTTCGTCGTGCAAGCACAGCGATTCGGGCCGCAGGTTGAGGACGTGGTCGCCCGCGGCGTTGGCACTGTGGAAGTCTTCGAACAGCGCTTGGAGTTGCGCGGCCGTGGGGAAACGGGAGAGCGGCCGGCCTTGCAGCGCGTCCTCGTCGTCGCTCTCGAAGACGTAGTACGGCCCCGAATCCCAGGCGCCGACCGCGGTCACCGGAACGAAGCTCGAGAGGCGGGCGAAGCGAGACGCCCGCTCCCGCAAGATCGGCTGCCAGTAGGTCGACCACCGGCGCTGCAGGCGTTCGAAGCCTTCCAGCGCCACGGTCTCCAGCACCGCCATGCGCCCGCTGATGAGGTCGCTCACCAGGTAGCGCTGCCGTCCTCCCGTCCGGGGCAGGGGGTCGAGAACGCGGTATTTGGAATCGATGATCTGGTCGGGCATGGCGGGCTCCCCTTGGGCTCGACGGGACCGAGCCGGCGCAGGCTCGGCAAGCGGGACCCCCGCGGGATGGCTGACCGGCACGAGGGATCGCCCGACCGGCTGGCGTCTCCTGGGTAGCGTAAAGAATCTTTACCGATCCGCAGGGGACCTGTAAAGGGAATTATACATTGCTGACGTACGAGAGGATGTCCTGGTTCTCCGGATCGAAGACCTGGTCGAAGTGGGTGAACCTACTTGCCGGACTCCGATCCTGCCGGAGGCGCTGCCGCCTGTGGCCACCCACCGCCGAGCGCCTTGTAGATCTGGATAAGAGAGACGACGTGGTTGCGCATCGTCTCCGCCTCGTCGATCTCGGCAGAGAAGAGGGAGCGCTGCGCGTCCAGCACCTCGAGGTAGGGCGCGACGCCGCCTCGGTAGCGCGACTCCGCCAGATCGAGCACCCGCCGCTCCGCCTCGACCCGCGCCTGTTGGGCGGTGCGCTGTTCCCCCGCTTTGTGATAGGAGACGAGAGCATCCTCCACTTCGCGCATGGCGCGGATCACGGTGCTCTCGTAGGAGTACACCGCCTGGCGTTGCTGGGACTCGGTGACTTGCACGCGCCGGCGATTCTGTCCGCCATGGAAGAGCGGTTGCAGCAGCTGGCCGAGGAAGTTCCACGACTGGTTGGCGCCGACGAAGAACTCGTCCATCTCCGTGCTCGCGTAACCGAAAGAGCCGGTGAGCGAGATGCGCGGGAAGAGCAGCGCCTTGGCCTCACCGATGCGGGCGTTGGCGGCGATGAGTTGGTGCTCGGCTTCGCGCAGGTCGGGCCGGCGATCGAGGAGGCTCGAGGGCAGTCCCGCCGGGATCTGGGGCGGCACCGGCAAGGCATCCACGGTGCGGCCGCGGGCGATCGACGCGGGCATTCTCCCGAGCAGCACGGAGAGCTGGTTTTCCTTCTGGGAGATGAGCTTCTCCAGCTCGAAGATGATGATGCGGATGCGCTGGTACTCTGATTCCGCCTGCCGCATGTCGCCCTCGGGGGTGACGCCGCCCTCGAAACGCACGCGAGCGAGATCCAGGTACTCCCGCCGCGATTCGAGGGTCTGGCGCGCGATCTCCAGCTGCCGGTCGAGATCCCGGAGCTCGACGTAGGCCTGCCCCACGTCGGCCACGAGGGAGATGACCACGGCGCGGCGTCCCTGATCGGCCGCCAGCATCTTGGCCTTCTCGGCGGCGCTCGCATTGCGTACGCGGCCGAAGAAATCGAGCTCCCAGGAAGCGCTGGCCTCGAGCGCGTAGAGGTGCGTTTCGAGCGCCCCACCCTCGGGAAGGTGGAGCAAGCTGCCCTGGCTGGCCTGGAGCTGGCCCCCCGCGGCCCCGGCGTCGACATGGGGGTAGAAGTCGCCTTTCGCGAAGCCGTAGCGGGCGCGGGCCTCCTCGATGCGCTCGACCGCGATCTTGAGATCCTGATTCTCGGTGAGGGCGATCTCGACGAGCTCCTTCAACTTCTCGTCGCCAAGCAGTTCCCACCAGGGCGTTTCGGCGATCGTGGTGTCGGGGGTGGCGATCGAGTCGCGCCACGCCTCGGGAGAAGGAAGCTCCGGGCGCGTGTACCTGGGAGCCAAGGAGCAGCCGAACGCCAGGGCCACGAGCAGGAGAGCCGGCAGCGTCCGTCGCCACATGCTCAGTGCGCTCCATGGGTTGGTGCGGTGGCTGCTGCTGGAGCGCCGGCGAGCGCCGCCTGCCCCTCGGGGGCCTCGGCCTTCTTCCTGCCCAAGCGCTCCATGAGGGCGAAGAGGCCGGGGACGATGAAGACGCCGACGGCGGTCGCCACCAGCATGCCGACCACCACCGAGGTCCCCATCACCGACATCGAGCCGGCGCCGGCACTATGGGCGAGCATGAGCGGGATGCAGCCCATGATGAAGGCGAAAGCGGTCATGAGGATGGGGCGGAAGCGCAGCTTCGCGGCGTCGAGGGCCGCGGTCTCGATGTCGGCGCCTTCGTTGCGCCTCGAGCGGGCGAACTCGACGATGAGAATGGCGTTCTTCGCCGCCAGGCCGATGAGCATGATGAGGCCGACCTGCACGTAGACATTGTTGTCGTAGCCGCGCAGCCAGACGCCGAAGTAGGCGCCGATGGCGACGAGCGGCGTCTCGAGGAGCACCGCCCAGGGCAGCTTCCAGCTCTCGTAGAGCGCCGCGAGCAGGAGGAAGACGAAGACCACCGCCAGAATGAAGGTGGGTGCCGAAGGTGGCGCCACCTTTTCCTGATAAGAGAAACCGCTGTAGCTCGTCCCCATCTCCTTCGGCAGGACCTGGGCGGCCACCTCCTCCAGCGCCACCATCGCCTGCCCCGAGCTGTATCCCGGCGCCTGGGCGCCGGTGATCTCCGCGGTGCGGAAGAGGTTGAAGCGCACCATCGTCTCCGGACCGGACGTCGGCCCCACGGTGACCAGGGTGGAGAGCGGGATCATGTCCCCCGTGGTGACGCTACGCACGTAGAACTGCCCGATGTCTTCGGGCTTCTGCCGGTACGGTGCATCGGACTGCAGGTAGACCCGGTAGAGTCTCCCGAAGCGGTTGAAGTCGTTCACGTAGGCGCCCCCGAGCACCGCTTGCAGGGCGGCGAACACGTCGTTGACCGGAACCCCCAGAGTCCGCGCCTTCTCGCGGTCGAGCTTCACGTCGACCTGCGGGGTGTTGGGATTGAAAGAGGTGAAGAGGTTGGCGAGCTCCGGCCGCTTGCGTCCTTCCTCGACGAACCGCTGCACGTTCGCTCCCAGCTCCTGCGGTGTCAACGTGCCGCTCCGGTCCTGGAGCATGAAGTTGAAGCCGCCGGCAGCGCCGAAGCCCGGGATGGTAGGCGGCAGGAAAGAGAAGACGAGGGCTTCGGGGATCGCCCCTAGCTCGGGGCGCAGGTGCGCCATGATGCCCTTGACGTGCAGCTCATGGCTCTTCCGCTCGTCCCATGGCTTCAAGCGCACGAAAATAGAGCCGAACTCGGCGCTGAAGCTGTTGGTCAGCATCCCGAGGCCGCCGATGCTGCTGTAGGACTCCACGCCCTCTGTGTGCGCCAGGAGGTCCTCCACCTTGCGCATCACCGCGTCGGTCCGCTGCAGCGAGGACGCCAGCGGCAGCTGGGCGTTGATCATGAAGATGCCCTGGTCCTCGTCGGGAACGAAGCCCTTGGGCAGGATCTTGCCCAAACCACCGGCGCCGAGCCCGGCCACCACGACCACGCCCACGGCCAGGATGGCGCGCCGCACGAACAGCCGCGACCAGTTCACGTAGCCGTTCGTGGTGCGGTCGAAAAAGGAGTTGAAGCCACGGAAGAACCAGCCGAGCGGCCCCTTCCGCGCCCCTTTGGAGGGCTTGAGGAGCATGGCGGAGAGCGCCGGGGAGAGCGTCAGGGCGTTGAACGCCGAGAGCAGCACCGAGATGGCGATGGTCAGGGCGAACTGCCGGTAGAGGCTCCCGGTGAGACCGCCGAGCAACGCCACCGGCACGAACACGGCGCAGAGGATGAAGGCGATCGCCACCACCGGGCTGGTGACTTCTTTCATCGCCTTGCTCGTCGCGTCGCGGGGACTCATGCCATGCTCGATATGGTGCATCACCGCCTCGACCACCACGATCGCGTCGTCCACCACGATCCCGATGGCCAGGATCAAGCCGAACATGGAGAGCGTGTTCACCGAGAAACCGAGCATGGGGAAGAAGATGAAGGTCCCGATGAGGCAAACTGGCACGGTGAGGAGCGGAATGATCGTGGCCCGCAGGCTCTGCAGGAAGATGAAGACGACCAGCGTCACCAGGGCCAAGGCCTCGACGAAGGTCTTCTTGATCTCGTGGATCGAAGCCTCCACCGCCGGCGTCGTGTCGTAGGTGATCTTGTAGTCGACGTCCGGGGGGAAAAACCCCTTGAGCTCCTCCAGCGTGGTGTAGAGGCCATGCGCCGCCTTCAGCTGGTTCGCCCCCGGCAGCAGGTAGACCACCAGCGTCCCGGCGGGCTTGCCGTTCACCCGGCCGAAGGAACGGTAGTTCTCGCTCCCCAACTCGACGCGACCGATGTCGCGGATGCGCACCAGAGCCCCGGTCTTGGTGCTGCGGACGATGATGTTCTCGAACTCCTCGGGGGTGACCAGCCGGCCGGGGGCGCGCACGGTGTAGGTGGCCTCCTGCCCAGGCGGCGAGGGCGCAGCGCCGATCTGTCCCGCCGGCGCTTGCAGGTTCTGCTCGCGAATCGCACCGATGACGTCGGCGGGGGTCAGTCCCAGCTTCGCCATCTCGTCCGGCCGCAGCCACACCCGCATGCCGTACTCGGCGCCCCCGTAGAGGTCGACCGAGGCCACGCCTTGTATGCGCAGCATGGCGTCCCGGATGTTGATCATCGCGTAGTTGTTCAACCACTGCGAGTCGTAGGTGCCATTCGGGGAGAAGAGGGCGCACACGAGCAGGATGCTCGGGTTGATCTTCTTCACCGTGACGCCTTGCTGCAGCACTTCCTGGGCCAGGCGCGGCTGGGCCTGGCTGACCCGATTCTGCGTCAGCACGTTGGCCATGTCTCGGTTCATCCCCACCTGGAAGGTGACATCGAGCAGCATGCGGCCATCGCTCGTGTTGAGCGACTTCATGTAGATCATGTTGTCGACGCCGTTGACCTGCTGCTCGATCGGAGTGGCCACCGATTGCTCCACGACTTCCGCCGACGCCCCCGGATAGGTGGTCTCGACGCGGATCGTGGGCGGAGAGAGCTCCGGGTACTGCTCGATGGAGAGCTTCTGCAGCGTCGCGACGCCGACGAGGACCATGACGATCGAGATGACGATCGCCACGATGGGGCGCCGGATGAAGAATTCGGCCATCGTTTCAGTGCGGGGAAGCGGTCATGGCCGGCGGCGGGGCGGCCAGGACCAGGTTAGGATCGCGGATCTCCACCAGCGTCGGCTGCACCTTCATGCCCCGCTGCACCTTCTGCAGGCCCTCGACGACGATGCGCTCGCCCGGCTGCAGACCCTCGTCGATCACCCAGAGCGAGCCGACCCGCGCGCCGGGCCGCACGGAGCGCATCTCGATCGTGTCCGCCGCGGTCACCACGGCCACGCTGTAGGTGGCCTGCACCTCCTTCACCGCCCGCTGCGGCACCAGGATGGCTCCCTTGCGGAAGTCGATCGGCGCTCGCACCTTGGCGAACTGGCCTGGGCGCACGATGTGTTCCGGGTTGGGGAAGGCGACCTCGACGAGGAGCGTGCCGGTGGTGGGATCCACGGCACGGTCGACGAAGAAGATCTTGCCGAGTTGTGGGTGCACGGTGCCATCCGCCAGGATCATCTCGATGTCGGCGGAATCGTGAGGTGCCTGCTGTTCACCAGGCGCTTTCCCCTGCTGGCCGCCATGCTCGCGCACCTCCTGCAAACGCTTGCGGACCAGGGTGAGGTAATCGCGCTCGGCGATGTTGACCCGGACGTGGATCGGATCGATGTCGGAGACCGTGGTGAGGAGCGTGCTCTCGCCCCGACCGACCAGGTTCCCGGTCTTGACCTCGGCCTTCCCCACCAGCCCGCTCACCGGGGCGACGACGCGCGTGTAGCCCAAGTCGATCTCGGCGCGGTCTGCGGCGGCACGCGCGGCTTCCACACCCGCCGTGGCTGCACGTTCGAGCGACACCGCGGTTTCCAGATCCTCGCGGGGGATCGCGTTCTTCTCCGCCAGCGGCTTGTACCGCGCCACGTCCTGACTGGCGCGGGCAAGCTGGGCCTCGGCCCCGGCGAGGTTGCCCTTGGCTTGGGCGAAGGTCGCCTCGAGGGGGCCGGGGTCGATCTTGAACAGCAACTGGCCCTGCTGGACGGTGGAGCCTTCGGCGAAATCCGCGCTCTCGATGTAGCCCTCGACCCGGGCGCGGATCTCCACTTCCTTGGAGCCCCGGGTCTGGCCCACGGCTTCGACATAGATGGGTACGTCGTGTTGGATCACCTGCGCGACCTGGACCGCAGGAGGAGGCGCAGAAGGCGCCTTCTTTCCGCCGCACCCGGCGAGGCAACTCGAGAGCAAGAGTACGAGGAGACCCAGCGCGGCCATCGTCTGCTTCAAGGGATGCTCCCGCGGAACCCCACGCGGATGGGCGCCTTACGACAAACCCCGACTTCTAGGTAGGCCTGAGGACGCCGGGGAGCCTTCGTGCTGCCAAACCCGGAAACGATCTGCAGTATTGCGGGGAAGTTCGCGACCGTCAAGCTCCCGGGGCCGATCCGAAGGCAGGTGATCACGCCAGCACTGCGGCTCAATAGCTCACCGTGACGCATGGCATCACGTACGACAGCGCGCCGGAGCGTCCGAACTCCTCCTTCAGGACGTCGTCGAGCCAGGCGCTCGCGGCGACGAGCGTCACGGAGACGGCGGGCGAAACCTCCCATTCCGCCATCAAGTCGACCTCCCCGCCCAAATGCCGGACCTCCTCGCCGGACTCGAGGGGGGCTGGCCGGTCGAGAGAGAAGTCCCAGAAGACCAGCCGCAGCCCGAGGGCATCGATCGGCGTCGCCCCGAGCGTGACTTGATGACTCCGGAGGTCCGCGTTGGTCAGCAAGTAGACGCCGTAGATCTCGCCCTGGTACCAGTCGCCGTAGTCCGTGTAGCCGTAGCGCAGCGGATCGAAGCGCTCGCTGCGCGTGGTGCTCGGGTCGTCGCCGCTGAACTCGGCGTAGCGATAGCGAAGCGACGGTGCCCAGGGCTGCGCCGTGAGGTGGTAACCAGCGGCGGCGTACCAGCCCCAGGCCCGCAGGAGGTCGCCGTTGCGCTCGCTCACCACCTCTCCATCCAGGCGCAGATCCGGCAGCGCGCCGAGCGGCGACGCCCCGGTCCGGAGACAGAGAACGTTCAGCCCCTCGCGTGTCGAGTCCGCGGCGTCGAAGGCCTGGAACCAGGACACTGCCGGCACCACTTTCCCGCCGGCGAGCTCGACCTCGACATCGAAGCCGGCAAAGCGTGCCTCTTCTTCCGGCGCCGGCGTGTCCGGGTCGAGGTAGTAGGCGCGAACCGTGTGCGGCCCCTGGGCGAAGCGAGCCACCACGCCGAAGTCCCAAGCCTGGCGCGGGGCGAGGTAATAGGCGCCACGTTCACCCCCGTTCGCTCCGCCGAGCTGGAGCACGATCCCCGTGCCGAGGCCAAAGTCGAGCCTGCCGGCCCGAAGCTCGAAGGCATCGGTTCCCAGTCCCGGCCAGAGATCCCCCGAGGTCCAGGCCACGTGGGCTTGTTCGACTCGTAGCGCTGCCGCGTTCCCGCCGACAGATGCGTCCGACGCGCCCCCGGTTCCGGTGGCGAGGAGGCTGAGCTCGCCTCTCACTCGACTCCGCCCGACGGCGATCTCCCCGCGGAGCCACGGCTCGGCGTAGCCTTCCAACCAGTTGCCGCCGAGGTCCCCGCTCGGATCGGGGCGCTCGTTTTCGAACAGCGGGCGGCCGTAAGCAAAGCCGGCGAGCACCGCATCGAAACCGGAGGCCCAGCTCCAGCCCTCGCCGGCTCCGCTCAGGAGACCGGCGGGCGTCGCCTCGGAAGCCTCGACGGGCGCGTCCTCCGCGGCCGCGGCCGGCGCGGCGGCGAAAAGGAGCGCCAGTAGGAAGCGGCCCTTCACCTTGTGGTTCCCCCGCGTCACTGCGGCAGCAGGTAGAGCGTCACGGCGAAAACGAGGTAGACGGCGAGGAGCTGCACTCCGGAGTACCAGGCCGCCCGGCCGCTGCTCGTGACCAGCGAAACAGTGAGGGTGCTGAGCAGCACCATGAGCACCGCACCGCCGGGGAAGACCAGGTCCATGGGCGTCGGCGCCAGGACGTAGCTCAGGAACACGAGAAGCGGAGCCACGAACAGCGCGATCTGCGTCGAGCTGCCCATGGCGATACCCACGCTGATATCGAGCCGGTTCTTGCGTGCCCCCGAAAAAGCAGCCGCCATCTCCGCGGCGCCGCCGACCAGAGACACGACCACGAAGCCGACGAACTGCGGGGTCATGCCGAGGTGGAGGGCCGCCTCCTGGACCGATTCGACGAAGATCTCGGCCACGAGCGCCACGACAACGGTGATCACGATCAGCAACACCAGAGCCAGGGAGAACGGCCACGCCTCCTCCTCTTCACCATGACCGCCGCCCCCGGCGGAGGCGAACACCTCCCGGTGCGTCTTCAGCGAGAAGAGAAGGCTCAGGCCATAGTTCGCCATGAGCACGACGGAGAGGCCGAGGCTCAATTGCTGCAGAAAGCGAGGCACGGCGGCGCCCTCGACGCGGCTCATGGCGGAGGGGATGAGCAGAGCGATCGTGGCCAGGAGGAGCATCCCCGACTGCACGCGGGCGGTCTGCGGATTGAATTCCTGGGCGCGGTGCCGGAGACCGCCGAGAAGGAACGACGCGCCGAGCATGAACAACGTATTGGTCACGATCGCCCCCGCCAGCGCCGCTTTGACCAGATCGAGCATCCCCTGGCGGAGCGCGGCGATGGTGATGACGAGCTCGGTCAAGTTGCCGAGCGTGGCGTTGAGCAAGCCGCCGATGAGATCACCGGTTTTCACCGCGACGCTCTCGGTGGCGCGGCTCATCAGACCGGCGAGCGGCACCACGGCCACCACGGAGAGCACGAAGAGCAGCGTGTGCGACTCGGGCGCCACCTGCTCGGCCACCAGGACGGCGGGCACGAAGACGAGAAACCAGTAGAGCTTGTTGTGCCGCAGCTCTCTCAGCAGGATTCCCATGCGTGTTCCTCCTTAGCCACCGAGCAGGATGGTGACAACCACGAGCAGGATGCCGAGGGCGGCGACGCCGAGTCCTGTGAGTGCCGGGTTCGATCCGGTGAACCGAGCCCAGAGGGAACCCAATCCGAAGAGCAGCACCAGGCCCGTGGCGTTGGAAAGGCGCGTCGCCCACCACACGTCCCGCACCACCAGGAAAGGAATCACCACCGGTACGGTGGCCAGGAAGACGACGAGCGCGGCAGCGAGGCCACCGCGGAAATCGGCCCCCGTGACGCGGGCGGGACGTGGCGTCGTGCGGCGCGCCAGCGTCAGGATCCAGCGGTGGACCTGCTCCAGCTCCTCCCCGGTCGTCAGCGCCTCCAAACGCCCGTCGACCTCCCGGGCCACCAGGCGCAGCGCGGTGGCATCATCGGGTGCGGCGCGGACGGCGCGCACGACCCGCGCCTGGCGGCCGCGCTCGAAGAGCTGGGCGAGAACGAACATCGCCCCGTCCACGATACCCCAGGCGATGTTGCATCCCAGCACGGCGATGAAGAGGCTCCGGTTGTCGGCCTCGTCGATGCCGAGCCTGGCAGCGCCGGTGATCCCGAGGGCCATGATGAGACCGAAGAGGGTCTCGCCCAGCCGGTCCACGGGCTCCAGGTTCCGGCGGACGAACCGGAGCAGGGTCATGCGTCATCCCCTCCTGCGCCGGCCGGCATAGACGCTGACCAGCCAAGCGATGAGCACGGCGACGTAGAACTGCCCGATGACCGCTTCCAGCACCGCCAGCATCTGGGCGCTGGGGAGTCGCGGGGTCACGTCGCCGTAACCGAGCGTAGCAATGGTGACGAAGCTGAAGTAGAGAAGCTCCAGGTCCATATTCACACCTTCGCGCAGACCGAAATTGGAGGGGGACACGGCCTGCATGATCACGAAGGCGCGGGAGAAAGCCAGCGCCAGGAACATGTAGGCGACCATGGCGGCGAAGATCGTGTCGGCGGTGATGTCGGCGCTCCGGAATACGTGGGTGAGGATGGCCACGACGCAGAGGGCGAGAACCACGGCTCCCACGGCGTCGGCGACGTGCGGCAGCACGGTCGTGGGCAGCCGCAGGCTCACTGCCTGCAGCGCGATATTCACGGCGCAGGCGCCGAACAAGAACCGGCGGAGGACCGAGCGGCGTCGGTTGGCCGACATCGCCACCAAGATCCCATTGAGGAGCAGGACCTGGATCACGAGGAGGACGATCCGAAACTTGGCCAGAAAGGGCAGCAGGATGATGCCGGCGACGACGCAGAGGAGGAGCTGCAGGAAGCGGTGCTCGCGCCAAGCGGAGACGGCGCTCCCTGCCTCCGCACTCACTGCGGCACCTCGAGCCCGAAGGCTCGCGGGGCCCCGCCTGCGGCCATTCCGTCCTCGACGTCCGACAAGACGGTGCCCTTCTGCAGCAGTGTCCATTGGCGCTCGATGGGGGGCCGATTCTAACAGAACCTTTGCGGTGCGCCTCGAGAGCTGCCCGGTCCGGGTCGCTGGCGGGCGGAGTGGGCGCAGAGATCCGCCCGCCTGCTCCTCTGCGGCCTCGCGGCGGATCTTCGTCTGGACGCCCAGGCGCGAATTAGCGAGAATGGCGAGAGCGACCCCGATGGAGACCGCAGTGCCGGAAAAAATCCAAAAGATCGACCACGTGGGGATCGCTGTCCCGGATCTCGAGGCAGCGATCCGTCTCTACACGCTCCTCTTCGGCGCCGGCCCCGCCTCCATCGAAGAGGTTCCGGAGCAGAAGGTGCGCACCGCTTTCTTCCAGGCCGGCGAAGCCACCGTCGAGCTCCTCTGTCCCACCGCCCCGGACAGCCCGATCGCCGGGTTCCTCGCCAAACGCGGTGGCGGGATCCATCACCTTTGTCTCACCGTTCCCGACCTCGAACACGCCATGGCCGCCCTCGCTGCGCAAGGCGTCGAGCTGATCGACAAGACACCACGCCTCGGCGCACACGGCAAGCGCATCGCTTTCGTGCACCCGAAGTCCCTCGGCGGCGTCCTCCTCGAACTCTCCGAAGCGCCACGACCCGGCTGCGTCCCGGCGCAGCGCTTGCCTCACGCCGGTCCTCGCGGCTGAAGCCTCCCATGCCCATCCTCGCGCCTGAAGCCTCGCTTTTCCCCTCCTCGCGGTGAAGCCTCGCTTGCAGAGCTTCCGGTCTCGTGTGCTAGGCTGAGAGCAGCCGCCGACTCTTCCCGCCTCCAGAGCTCGTTGAGCCGGCGCGCTCCGTGTCGGGGGGCACCGTGGACCTCGAATCGAACCTCGCGCCGCTCCTTCCCTTGCTCCGCCGCCTCGATCATGCCGCCGCGGCCGCGGACACGCGCGCCATTTGCGCCGATGTCAAGGCCGCGCTCATGGAGGAGCTCGGACAGGGCCGGGTCCCGATGCCCGAGCCGTTCCTGCAGCCGGTGCCCACGGGCTACGCCCGCCGGCGCCTGTTTCTGGATCCCAAGGGACGCTTCAGTGTCGTGGTCATGGTGTGGGGACCAGGGCAGGGGACGCCGCTCCACGACCATGCGGGGCACTGGTGCGTCGAGTGCGTTTACGACGGGCGGATCCGGGTCACTTCCTACGATCGCGAGCGCGAGGACCAGGGTCGCATCCTCTTCCGCCAGCGCGGCACGGTCCTTTCCGACATCGGCGCCGCCGGCGCCCTCATCCCGCCCTTCGAGTACCACACGATCGAGAATCCCTTCGACACCAAGGCGGTGACGCTGCACGTGTACGAAGGCGAGCTGACCTGGTGCAACGCTTTCGAACCCCTCGAACCCGCCGGCTGGTTCCGGCCGCAGCGCCACGAGCTCGGCTACAGCGCCTGAACACCCGCCGGATTCCCTGGGGACTCGATGTCAGCAGGCAAGAAGAGATCGTTGCAGGCCCTCCTTCTCCTGGCGTTGCAGACCACGACCCTGCGTGCCGACGAGCTGCATTCCTGGGACATCATCTTCCAAACCTCGCGCTCGTCCCAGAGCGTCGCGATCCAGAAGGCGACCCATTCCGTCTACAGCCACATGGGTCTGATCCTGCGGCGGGGTGCATCGATCGAGGTGCTGGAAGCGGCGGACAAGGTGCGGCGGACGCCGCTCTCCCAGTGGATCGCCGACGGCGTCGAGGGTCGCTACGTCGTGATGCGCCTCCGTGATGCGGAGAGCCAGCTGTCCGCAGACGCGGTGATGCGGCTGCAAACCGCCGCCGAATCGTTTCTCGGTCGACCGTACGATTCGTATTTCGAATGGTCCGACACGAGCGTGTACTGCTCTGAACTGGTGTGGAAGGTCTACGCCCTCGGGGCCGGGATCCACCTCGGGAAGCCGGTGAAGCTGCGGGAATTCGACCTTTCGGACCCGCTCGTGCAGGCGAAGCTCCGCGAGCGCTTCGCGGACCGGATTCCTCTGGAAGAGCCGGTGCTCTCCCCTGCCACCATCCTCTGTTCTGGAGAGTTGGTGCTGGTGGCCAGTACGCCGATGTCCGCCGAACTCCGGGACGTCCTGTTCCAACGCGGCAGCGCCGAGCTCGACCAGGAGGCTTGCACCCAACTCACGGCGATGGCAGGAGCGCTGCTGCGGGACCCCAACGCCGCGCTGCGCCTCGAGGGTCACTGCTCCGAGAGCCGCGATCCCAAAAGCCAACGGGCGCTGGCGGAGAAGCGCGCTCAGACCGCGAAGGACTTCCTCGTTTGCTTGGGTGTCGAGGCCGGGCGCCTGGAGACGAGCCGCTCCAGCGGCCAAGGCAATGCGGGCGACCGGGTGACCTTCGTGCTGCAATGACGGTGCGCTTCAGCGCGCCGGCGCCGGCAGGTGGGCGAAGAGATCCTGGCGCACCATCGGATTGCGCAGCTTCCAGATGTAATTGTCGATGAAGTAGTGGTGGATGTTGACGAAGGCCACCACACCGAGCTGCAGCGGTAGCGCGAAGCCGAGCCGGTCGAACCCCAGCTGCAGCGCCTCCGGCCCGAGCTGCATCACCAGCAGGCCCAGCACCACGGTGCCGAAATAGAAGACACCCATGTGCTTGCGGCGGCCTCCGGGCCCCACCACGCTGCCGGCGCGCTCCACCCGGTTCATTTCCACCCGCAGCGGGAAGATCAGGTACTGCAAGGCATGGGCGTTCTGGGCCCAGAAGACCGCGGCCGGCTCGCGGTACAGCAGCACGTACCAGAGGTGGATCGCCACCCACGGGGCGAGCATGCGTGGCGTCGGCACCCGCCGGAGGCGGCGCGCCATGAGCAGCAGTCCGGCGGCGCCGCAGGTACTGGAGGCGAGCGCCACCACGGTCGCGGTCTGATACAGCCGCTCCGCCGCCGTCGGAGTCAGCAGGGTGCTGCCGCCAGTGACCGGAGCGAAGATGTTGCGCTGCGCCACGAGGGCCCAGATCACGTGCCAGGCCAGCAACACGTACAGGTTCGCCCGCACCAGCCGGCGCTCCTGGTCATTGAAGCGCAGGCCTTCGAGGAAGCCGAACGCTGCCATCATTCCATAGGCCTGCCCGGTGTAATGCCAGGCGAGGAGCAACGTGCCGGTGCCGATCATGGAGCCGAGCACTGCTGGGTACTGCCCGTAGACGGCGAGCGCGAAGAGGAGGTACGCCGCGAGCGCCACGGGCAGTTGCAAGGACACCGCCCGGTAGCCGGCGCGGCGCTGCGGCGAACCGTAGAGCAGCCGGTACGAGACCAGGAAATGCGGCGCGTTGATCAAGAAGTTGGTGACGTGCATCAGCAAGTGGTATTGCAGCGGCAAGCGCACCCCGGCGAGCAGCACCACGAGGGACACCAGGATGGAGAGGCCGCCGACGCAGAGGAAGTCGGTGAGCGGCGTGAGCATGGCGGGTTTGCGTGACACGGCCGGCCTCCTCGCCCGTGCCGAGGATAGTCCAGGCAGTGCTGTGATTGCAGGCCGAAGGCTCGAGCCCCGCCGTGGACAGCGAAGCCGCCGCGTCAGCGACGCCGCCTCGCCGGGCGGACGGAGCGGCTCCGGCGTGCACGCCGCGCTGCGGGTCGCAGCGCCGCTTCGAGCCCGGCGGCGATGGCCCGCGCCAGGCCGCGGTGGGTGCTCCGGCGGCGGAGGAACCGCCGCTGCACCGGGTGGGTGAGGAACTCGGCTTCCACCAGGATGGCGGGCATCCGGGTCTCCCGCAGGACGACGAAGCGGGCAGCCTTGACGCCGCGGTCGGTGTGCCCGGGAAAGGCGGCCAGCATCGCCGCGAGAACGGCGCGCGCCGCCCGCGCGCCGACGGTGGAGCCCGGGAAGTGGAAGACCTCCATCCCCTGGGCGCGCGGATCGCTGGCGGCGTTCGCATGCAGGCTGACGATGACCTCGGCGCGGAAGCGATTGGCGAAAGCCGCCCGGGCCAGGAGGGAGAGAGTGCGATCCGAGCGGCGCGTCATGAGGACGCGATGTCCTCGCCCGACGCAGGCAGCTTCCAGGGCGCGCGCCAAGGCCAGGGTGAAGTCCTTCTCCACCAGAGGCGAGGGCTTGCCGGCCGCGGCTCCCGGGTCGGTGCCCCCGTGACCTGCATCGATGCACACCTTCATGACCAGGCTCGATGCAAGACCACGGCCGGGACCGGCATTTCCAGGCACGAGTTGTGCAGTTCCCCCAGCGCTGAACCCGGGGCGCCGGATGGTTTCCGGTAGCAGAGGGAACAGCCATGAGCAATACGGACACACAGGAGATCATCCGCAGCATCGGCGAGCTGAAGAGCGAGAACGCCTATGCACTGGCCACGTTGCAGGCCAAGGTGGACGGGATCAATCGCCGCCTCGATCATTCCAACTCCCGCATCGCCAAGCACGAAGAAGCGATCCAGGAGCTGCGCCTCCAGAGCAGTCAACTGGACACGGAGCTCGGGCACTTGCGTTCCGAGCACGAAAGCCGCATCGCCCGCAACCGTCAGGTGGGCATGGCGATGCTCGAGCGCCTCTTCTGGCTCCTCGGCTCGATCGTCCTCGCTCTCGTCGTCCACTTCGCCGGCCTCTGAGCGCCGGCGAAGTGGTGCGCTCGCTCACATCGATGCGTCCTGCAGGATCTCCCAGCGGCCGCCGCCCAGCGGGCGCAGCACGAGCAAGGTGAGACCCGTGGCCGTTGGCTTGTCGGGATAGGCGAGGCTCCACCGCGCGACCACCGAGGCGCTCTGCACCCGAGCCGGTCGGGCGCTCCCGAGCACCGAAGCCTCCATCCCGGCGCTGAGCCGGATCTCCACGAGTTCGAACGAGAGCGTTCCCATGGCGGCGTGATCGGCGTACTTCTTCTTGTAGCGCTCGAGAACCGCCTGGCGGCCGCGCGTCACGCCGCTCGGCGCGATGAACAGTGCATCCTCCGCATAGTCGGCGCAGAAGGCCTCGAGGTCCCCACGGTTCCAGGCGGCGGCAGAGGTCTCGAGGAGCTGGGCGATGCCGTCGCGCGCCCCACGCCGCCGGCGCGCGTCGTCGAGGCGGTGCCAGAGGCTGCAGCCGTAGCGCCCGACGTACTCGTGCGCGGCGGCGAAGACCGAATCGGCGAGCACCTCGTCGGCGGCGGCAAAGTGATGCCCGAGGCGCGCGAGCCCGGTGAAGAGCGCGTCCCACTGCGCCGTACCGATTTCATTGGCGTGGAGAAGTAGGATCTGCGGAGTGGGCCGCTCGAAGAGCTCGTCGCCCAGCGCTTCGTGGTCGCGCACCTCGAGCCGGAGCTGCGACTGATACTCGACGGCGATGCTGTCCCGGGCGGCTGCGTCGCTCTGGCGCCGCGCCTCCACCCAGCCGGCCTCGAAAGACCAGTCTTCGTTGTCGATGGTGACCGGCAAGTTCCGCTGCCCGGTGCGCGCGAGATAACGACGCATGGCGCGCAGCTTCTCCACCGTGTCGCCCTCGCGCAGGAAGGGGAAGCGGAAGAAGCGCAGCTTGCGGTCGTGGGCGGCGAGAAACGCCGCGAGCTCCTTGCGACCGCTCTCCACGTCGGCGATGTAGGCGGTCGTGTCGGTGGCGGTGTAGTCGAGGTGCCGGTCGGAGTGGTTGCCGAGCTCGTGCCCGGCCTCGAGCCATTGCTCCAGGAGCCGCCGGTCCCGGGGCCCGTGCACATTGCTCCAGGTCACCAGTCCGACGGCACGGATGCGGTGCTTGGCGAGGACGGCGAGGAGCTCGCGAGTGATGCGCTCGCGCTCGTCCGGGTCGCGGTGCTGGCCGGGCGAGGCCACGGGCAGGTCGTCCACCGTGACCAGGAGCGGCCGGGGGACCGCGCCCCGCGCCGCGGGCTCCGCCTCTGCCCGTGCCGGCCGCAGCGCCAGCGCGCCCCCTGCCGCCGGCAAGAGAGAACCGAGGCTCAAGGAGAGGAGGAGCCGCAGCCGGCGCGCGCGCTCCCAGGAAGCTGCACGACGCAACGAGATCTCCTGGTCCGCTCGAGGTCGAGCGCTATCGGGAAGCCTGCCGTTTCATGGCACGCATGCTCTAACAGCAAAAGCGACGAACAGCAAGGTCCGGGTGTGGAGCGGAGTGCGGTCAGAACCTGCGGGTGAGCGCCAAAGCGAGCGAGCCCCCTTGGCCCGGCGCCAGCGGCGCGAGGCCAAGTTCCAAAACCGCTCTGCTGTTGGCGCGTTGGGCGGCGCGCGGCGCGTCGATCCAGTCGTAGAGGCCCAGACCAGCGGAGACGGCGAGGCCGGTGTAAAAGAGCACGGCGCCAGAGTCCTCGCTGCTGGAAGACCCGTCGAAGCTGCCCTGGAACGCCATGACGAGGCCGATGTCGGCGCTCAAGAGCCCGATGCCACGGACCACCGAGCCCATGATGCCGTGGCTGCTCTCGCCGGCGTAAAAATGGCCGGCGCTGGGACCCACGGCCGACACGGCCTCACCGAGGAAGAAGAGGCCGGCGTTCTCGATGGCGATGCCGGTGCCAGCGATGCCCCATCCAACGAGCGTGGCGCCGAAGGCCCAGGCGAAGGCCACCCCCGGGGACTTCGGCCCCGCGGGCAGGGCGGCGAGCGTCGGCGTCGCCGTCGGATCGTCGGCCGTGCCTTGGGTCTCCATGCTCGTCCACCCCACGCCTGCAGGAGCCTGCAGGTCCGCACTCCAGGCGGCGACACCCGAAACGTCCTGGCCCGCCATGTCCCGACTGGCCACGTCGTGCCGGACATCGCGGGAGCCGAGGGACGGGTTCTCTGCTTGGGCGCGGGAGAGCGTGGAGGCGAGCGCGACGAGGAACAGCAGAGCACCCCACGAAGCGGAGAGGGCTCTCGGTGATCGCGCTAGGGGCGGAGAGAGTCGTTCCAGCCGGGCCGGTAACACACGCAAAAAGAATACGTGCCCCCGCATGACGGCCTCCCTCGAGGATGGTAGCTGGTCTCAGGGGCGGACACTTCCGATGCTCCTCGCTGCAAGCTTCGGTCCAGGCCCATCCCCCGCCAGTTCCAGCGACCCCACCGGCGGTGACTGCCTAGGCTACAGCGGAGTGTTGCCGAAGCGCACCTGGTGGCTCGAACGGCGTAGATCTACCGACGCAGCACTACCTGCTGCCCTCCCTGCCTTCTGCGGTGTCGCGATTCTCATGCGTCGAGCCGGACCAAGCCAGGAGCGGGTGAAAAAGGCTCTCGCCGCCACCGCGGGTCGGTGTAGTCTGGGCCTTCTTTTTCGTCATGGGCGGCGGTGCGCAGCTGTCGGGGGTGGCATGATGAAAAGGGTAGCCCGGCGTCTGTGCTCCACGTTGGCACTCTTCCTCCTCTTGTCGGCCTCGGCGCGGGCGCAAACGGAGCCGCCCTATCCCCACCTCGTCAACGTCTACCTCTCCGGCGAGGTGGACGACGCGACCATCGCAGCGCTCTCGCGCTGGGACGCGGTGGTTCTCAACGAGAGCTGGACGCCGGCGCAGCTCGAACGCCTGCGCTCACTCAATCCGAAGATCAAGATCTTCGTCTACGTCCTCGCCTACGAAGTATCGCGCCAGCCGGCCACGCGCTGGTCCGGGATCAACTTGTCCTACGTCACCGCCGAGGATCTCTGGTGGTACGACAGCGACGGCCGCATCGCCTCGGATTGGTACGGGACGGGCATGGTGAATGTCACCTCTCTCGCTCCCCAAGGGGCGCTCGGCTCCTGGCGGCATTTCTGGGTGGAGCACGTCGTGGGTCTCGTCCTGGAGCGCCCGCAGCTCGACGGTGTCTATCTGGACAACTTCTGGCGGCAGATCTCCTGGCAACAACAGCACCGGCGGCTCGATTCGGACTGCAACCCGACCCACAACCCGAGCGGCTGTGACGGGGTCCCGGACTCGCCGGAGCGTCTCGACGCCCTCTGGCACGAAGGCCTCACCGCCATCGCGACGGAGCTGCGCCAGCGCTTCGACGACATCGAGGCCTACCGCACTCGTCCCTTGGCTCTCATTTCCAACGCCGCCAGCGACTACTTCCAGTGGCTGAACGGGACGCTCTACGAGTACTTCCCCTCCGGGTATGCCGGCGTCGACTACGACAACCCGTACGGCTACAACTGGAACCGCGAGATGTGGGACGACATCGCGGGCTACGCCGCCGCTCCGTTCCGCACCCAGCCCTATCCGTTCTCCATCCTCAACACCGAGGCCTGGGGCAGCAGGTGGGAACCGCTGCGCACCCCCAGTTTCGAGCGTCACAAACGCTTCACCTTCGTCTCCAGTCTGCTCGGCTCCGGCTACTACAGCCTCGATGCAGGCCACAACGGCAACGCCAACCTGTGGTGGGAGCCGGAGTACGACAATGCCGGCCGCGGCAAGGGCTACTTGGGACAGCCGCTCGGTCCACCCTATCGCCTGCTCGCACCGGAGGGGCCGGAGGTGCTGGCAAATCCGGATTTCAGCCTCGGCACCACGGGTTGGCTGGGCATGGGGTTCAGCGCCCAAGGGACTCTCCGCGCCGACGCCACCAGCTTCCACTCGGCGCCGCAGTCGCTGCGCATCGATGTGCAGCGGGTGACGAGCCCGGGGATGTTCAAGGTCTGGCAGCACCCCGTCGCCCTCGCCCAGCACGAGGCCTACACGCTCTCCTTCTGGGCGCGAGGGAGCGGCGAGATCGTGGTGCAACTGTACGGCGATGGCTGTGAGAACCAGACCTGCTGGGGCCCGCGCCGGCTGCGCTTGCAACCGACCTGGAGGCGTTTCGACACATCCTTCCATGCCAACGGCAACAGCGCCGCGGGGCTGGACTTCCTCGTCGAGGCCCCCGGGAGCGTCTGGCTGGACGACGTCTCGCTCCGGCGCGGCGACACGGCGCTCTTCCGCCGTGACTTCGAGAACGGCATCGTCCTACTCAACTACACCAACATGACGCGCTTCGTACCACTCGGAGGGAGGTTCCGGCGCCTGCAGGTGCCAGGTTCGGATGTGTTCGACGGCTCTTTCGTCACCAGTGAGTATGTGACGCCCTCGGACGCTCGCATCCTGCTCCGCAGATCCCCCACCGACGCGGCGGAGGGCGACCTCGTCGCCGCTCCGGCGCGGACCCTCCTCGCGCCCAATCGGCCCAACCCGTTCAACCCGCAGACGGAGATCCACTACACCCTGGAAACCGGCGGCCCCGTGCTTCTCGCGGTGTACGACGTGGCCGGACGTCTCGTCCGCGTCCTCGTGGACGGCGAGGAGAAGTCAGGCCTGGAGCACGTGACGCGCTGGGACGGGCGCGACAGCGAAGGAAGCGAAGCGGCCTCGGGGGTCTACGTCCTACGCCTCACGACACCCGGCTTCACCACGGCGCGGAAGATGGTACTGAGTCGATAGTCTTTGAGCCGCTCGTGGCGACGGAGGCCGGCCGTTCTCACGGTGTCAGGTGCCGGCGGGAGAACGCGGAGACGGTGACGAGAAAGAGAGGGGAAGGAACTTCGCTGCCGCCGCTGCAGGTGAGATCCGCTGCGGCTGCAATGAGCGTGAGCGCCCCGAGCACGAGGAGCGGATAGAGCAGGGCGAGCCCGTAGTGTCGCCAGCGGCCCCACACGAACCCCATGCTCCGCCGCGACAGCCGCTCGTTGTCCCCGGGTCGCGGACGAACGGAACGCGCGGTCGAGTCTAGCGCAGCAGCTGGATCTTGCGCGCCGCCGTGAAGCCGTCGGCTTGCAGGTGGACGAGGAAGACACCGGACGCCACGCTGCGGCCGTGGTCATCGAGGCCGTCCCAAAGCCGCTGCAATCTCCCCGGCTGCAAGAACTCACCGGCGACCAACGTCCGCACCCGCCTGCCGTTCGGGGCGAGGATCTCCAGCCGGACGCGGGCGGCGCGAGGCAGATCGAAGCAGAGGGTCGTGACGGGATTGAAGGGATTCGGCATGGCCCCGTGCAGAGCGAAGCGAAGCGGCACCGCCACCGCCACATCCGTCGGCCTGGTGATGGCGAAGGGCGCGTCGCTCACGTCGCTACCCACGTTCCCCGAAGGGTCCAGCGCCTCGATGCGGAGGAGACAGGAGCTGGAGTTCAGGTCGGGGATGTTCCAGGAATAGGTGAAGCTGTTGGGGAGACCGGCGGCGATGGTGGTGAAGCTCTGGCCGCCGTCGGTCGAAAGCCGCAGGTTCACCGCGGTCACGGCCACGGCGTCGGTGGCGGTCCAGCGGATGGGGGTGGAGCTCGCCCCGAGGAGATGTTCACCGCCGTTCGGCTGCACCAGCGCGACGCTGGGCGGCGTCGCCTCGGGCGGAGAGAGCCAGCGGAGCGTGCGGGCCATCAGGGTGTCGCGCTGCGACACGCTGTTCAGGCCCTCGAAGCCGAAGCCGGCGTAGACGAGCCGGTAGACTCCGTCGTAGCGCAACGCCGCGGTGTGGCCGTTGCTGTAGCGCATGCACTCGACCGAGCCGTTCACCGGCAGCAAGGACGAGCAGCTGTTGAGATTGTTGGCGCCCGTGCCGCCGTTCAAGGTGAGCGCCAGTCCGGCGCTGAGCGGATCCCCGGCCAAGCCTTGCACTGCCGGCGCGCCCTCGCTCTCGATGTTGACCTTGGCGCGCAGCCAGTTTTCGTAGAAGGCCTTGTCCGCCGGCGTGGCGACGCCGCCGCTCCCCTTCCACAGGTCCTCGCCGATGTCCTCGCCGGTCAGGAACAAACGTCCCCCGGCGCCGAGATAGGCGGCCAGCTCTTCCTGATCCGCCGGAGTGAGGGTGTTGCGGCGGTCGTTCCCCGTGGACCAGACGACGGCGCGGTAACGGGCCATCTGCTCCGCCGAGGGGCTGCCGAGCGTGCCCGCGTCCCAGCGCAGACATTTCTGTCCGAGGCGAGCCAGGCTCGTGGTGAACCAGGTCTCGAAGTTCATGCCCCGATCGTCGTCGACGAAGAGAATGGGAACATAGCCCACGGGCAGCATGAAGGTGCCGCCGTTCACGCCCTGGCTGGAATGGATCTCGATCTCCAAGACGACGGCGGTGCCGGCTGCCACGCCGGGATCGATGCTCACCTGGAACAGCGAAGGCGCCACGATTTCTGCCCCGGCACCGACGCTGCCGCAGGGGACGCTGTCGACGCCGATGGCCACACCCGGAACGGCGGTCGCGATCTTGACGTACACGCCGGTCTCGCTGCCGCCGTAGTTCCGCAGCGTGAGGCGCAACTGCGCCGTCTCCCCCCCATCGAGACGGCCGTCGCCGTTGCCGCCAGCGTCCTGCACCGCGAGCTGCACCGTCTCGAACTCCGGGCCCGTGCCGATGCCGTGGTCGCCGAAGGCGGAGCGGATGCTCTCGAGATGCGGCGTGCCGTTGCCCAGATTGCCGTCGTCGTCATCCACGCCGAGGAGGTCGAGGTAATAGTCCTCGAAGTTCTTCGGCGCCCCGTAACGGGCGAAGTGGAAGAGCGAATCCGCCAGATCCACTTGCGGCCACAAACGACTGCGTAGATCCCAGAGGGCCCCCGCCAGGATGGTGCCGTCGATGTGGGCTTCTCCCGAGACGTCCTCGGGAGCGCGGAGCTCGTTGTCGATGCTGCGGAAGACGGTCCCGGTGCCGAGGATGCCCGGACCGATCCGCGGCTCGCCGCTCAGGCTGGCGGCGAAGTAGTCCGAGAAGGCCTCGTGCATGTCGCTGGGTGGATCGCCGGCAACGCCGTAAACGTGATCGGTGATCGCATGGCCGTACTCGTGCACCACCACCGATTCCCACAGGCCGAGATCGGCGCATCCCGTCCCACCGGCCCCCACGACGATCTGCCAGCCGCCGTAGTAGGCGTTGCAGAAGGAGGTGCCGACGAACACCGGCAGCGGCTGGTCCAGCTCCACGAAGGCCGGATCGATGGAGGCAAGACGGGCGCGTCCGGCGTTCAGGGCGTGGAAGGTGTCGCGCTCGTCGGCGCGCGAGTTGCCGCTGCCCCAGTGCAGGGTGAGGGCGCCCGTGGGCGGCGCCGTCAAGGTGGCTTGGACACCGCCGGCTCCGCGGTTGAACACTTGCGCGTAGGGGCCGCGCATCCGCGTCACCAGGGTGGAATCCCCGCCGGTCCCGACGACGGCGAAGCTTCCGTCCGGAGCCGTGACCGTCGAACCCAAGCGCGCGACGACGACGTCGTCGACCCAGCAGCCGGCGGCGTTCACCGCGCCGTCGCTGAACAGCCGGAAGCGGAGCCGTAGGTCGCGCGTGTCGGTGAACGCCGACAGGTCGATGCGCTCCTCGTGCCACGCCGCCGTGCCGCTCAGCGCCATGAGAGTGCGCCAGGTGCTGCCGTTGTCCGCCGAGCCCTCGACGTAGAGGAAGTCCCAGGTGTCCTCGACCTCGACGCGGGTCCAGAAGCTGAGCACCGGATCGTGCACGCCGCGGATGTCGAGCTTCGGCGAGGTGAGCGACACGTTGCGGTAGTCGGCGTAGTTGGCCCCTGGGCTGTCGCTCCAGGCTTGGGTGCCGCCGTGCACGGATTCGCCGGACAAGGCCCACGGCGTCTGTGCGCTCCAACCTGCGGCGCCGCTTTCGAAGCCGTAGGCTGCCACGGTATCGCGCACCGCGCCGCAGAAGATCTCCGCCGCACCGAAGGCGAGCGAGGCGAGCGGCGCCGTTCCCTGCAGTGGGTGCACGTCACCGCTCAAATGTCCGGTCAAGGTGTGCACGCGGTCGAAGCGCCAGAGAACGCTGCCGGTCTCCGCATCCACGTAGGTTTCCCAATCGCCCGGCGGGTCGAGCGTCTTGAGATGCAGCCGGTACGCCGGCCGTACCCGCAGCGCCTCCGGTCCGAGGTTCGCGGCCGGTGCCGTCTTGCGCACTCCGGGAGGCAGCGGTTCGCCGGCGAGCATGGGGAGGAACACCGCTTCGGGCGCGCCCGTGTGCGGCAACGTCCCGCTCGGCATGCCTTGCAAGGCCGCCTGGATGCAAGCGTCGGCGCCGAGGCTTCCGGTCCACGCCGCCGGCACCGGATAGGCGTCGGAGCCGAAGAGAACGAGATCACCCGCTGGTGTGAAGCGCAGATCCACCCGCCCGCCCACCATCTCGATGCCCTGAGTCCACTGCTGCAGGATGACGACCCAGCGCCCACCGCGGAATTCGAGGCGCTGCGGCCGCAAGTCCTCCCAATGGAGGCCGAGGAGCGCCGTGTGGCCGCGGACGAAGGCTTCTGCCAGAGCGGCTACGGTCGCCGCGTCGCGCGGCGCCCCCGTGGCCGGCCCGACCGCCGACGCCGCGATCCGGCCGCCGAAGGCGCGGTGCGGCGTCCGGGCGAGCTCGTTCCAGCGCACGCGCCAGCCTTCGCCGTAGGTGTCGCGGAAGTCATCGAGGCGCGGGTCGTCGCGCGTCAGCTTCCACTGGTTCGACGAGTTGCGCACGCTGGCGGGGTCGGTGCGCTGGACCTCCGGAGTCTCGTCGCTGGAGGCATGGAAAGCCTGTGCTTCCCGCACCGCAGGAAGGAAGAGTAGAGCAGCGAACCACCATGCTCGCCGGGCGCGACTTCGCGGCACTCGGACACTCCCGAGAAAAGGGAAACCAGCAATGTGCGGAGGGGGACTCCGCCGCGTGGGCAATAGGGCCGAATGGTTTCCAATCTGGGGCTAACACGATGGTAACGGGCCGCTGCGGGCCCGACAAGCCTGCAGCGGTTTGCGCCAGATCCCGGGACAACTTGTCACTGCGCTTGAGTCGATTGCCCCGAGGAGAGCGGTGTTTGCTCGGCGCTACACCAGTCCGAGACCGATACCGAGAGCGAGAAGAAGCAGCATGGCGCCGACGAGACGTTGCATCGAGCGCCGCGTCCACTGGTGCAAGAGCCTGCGCCCGACCCAGGCCCCGGCGAACGCCGACAGAGTCGCGGCGACAACGAGGTTCGCACCGCCTTCCGCCCGCAGGATGCCCAGTGGACCAGTGATGTGGTCGAGTCCGTAGACCGCCAGGCGCACCACGTCCACGATGACAGCGCAAGCCACACCGGTGCCGACGAAGGCTTCCGGATCGAGGCCGCTCTTGGCCAGGAAGGCCGAGCGCAGCGCCCCCTGATGACCCGACAAGCCGCCAAAGAAACCCGAGAGCAAGCCGCCGAGCCCGAGGAAGCGGGCGCCGAAGCGGAGCGCGGTGAAGGCCGGGAGGAGGTCGAAGAGGGCGAAGAAGACGATGAGCCCGCCGAGGACGAGACCCAGCGGCTCCACCGTAAAGGTTCTGCCACCGAGCTGGTAGGTCGCGAGGGCGGGCAAGCCGGCGAGCCGCAGCAGCAACCAGGCTCCGCCGCACGCCGCCACCGCCGCCGGGGCGCCGAAGCGCAGCACGACCCGCCTCTCCGCATGCCGCCCCATGAGACCGAGCTTGAAGAGGTTGTTGGCCAGGTGCACCAGCGCCGTGGCCGCGATCGCCACGGGAAGGGGGAAGAAGAGGGCGAACACCGGCAGCAACAGCGTGCCGAGACCGAAACCGGAAAAGAAGGTGAGGAGCGAAGCACCGCAGGCGACGGCGCAGACCAGAACCGTGGTCATGCGCTCCCCCCGCCGCGCAGACCGCAACCGATGGGAGCGTGATCCGAAAGCGCTGCTTCGCCGCGCATGAGATGCGGGAGAGCGAAGGGTGGATGCTCTGGCGCCGGTTCGAAGCCTCGCGCCGCGATCCAGTCCAACCGATGGCGGCCGCGCCGCTCGGCGTGACGCAGGAGCCCTTGCCCCAGCCGGCGCACTCCCGGCGCCAGGGACTGGTACTCGCGGACGTCCTGCAGGTGCAGGTCGAGGGACTCCGTCGTGGTGTTGAAACCTTCCACCGCGAGTCCTGCTTGCGACAGCACGGTGAACAGCGGCTCCCGCGGCCGCCCGCGCGGCAGATAAGGCTGCAGCAGCCGCTGGCGGAGTCTCCCGGGTGGCCAGAGCGCCAGGACACCGAGCACGCCGGCGGCACGCAGCGCGTTGCCGCGGGTGAAACTCGTGGTGTTGAGATCGCCGCAGAGAAGCGCCGGGCCTGGCGGCAAGTGCGCCAGGATGGCTTGCATCTGCAGCGCCCGCACCGCCGGCCCGCGATGCACGTCGAGATGGGTGACGACTGCGTGGAAGGGCGCGCCCGGTCGCAGCACCTCGACCACGAGGGCGACGAGACCTCCCACCTTGCGTTCCGTGTCGAAGAGAAAGGCGCTGCCGGACTCGAGCTCCACCCTCGCCGCCGCGCCGAGGGGAAAACGGGACAGGAGGGCCAGACCGAAGAGCGCTTCCGCCTGCTCCTGCGTCGCGATCTCTCGCGGCGTGTCGGAGCCACCTTCCAGCTCCAGGAAGAGCGCCGCCCAGGCGGCATGCATCCCGAGCTCTCGGGCCAGGTCGAAAGCCACGTCGCGGTTGCCCGAGCGGGCCAACCCCAGATCCACTTCGTTGAGGGAGAGGAGATCGGCGCCGGCGAGCGCGGGCTCGTCTCGCAAAGCCGCGCGCAACCCGTCGTAGCGGTTGCCGTGCAAGACGTTCCAGTGCACGACCCGCAACCCCGCCGCGGGCCCGGAAGGCGCTACCGGACTCGAGAAGCGCCGCACTGGTGCCAGGAAGCGCTGCACCCGCGCCGTCAGGGCCGGCCCCTCCGGAGCCGCCAGCCACTCGCGGTGACTGGCGAAACGCCCGATGCCCCGGCGCAGCGCCAGGCTTTCTCTGACCAGGGCTGGATCCGCCACGGTGCCCCCGGTCAGCGCAGCTTCTCGAGCTCCGTCAAGATTTGGGTGGTGTCCGGCTGCTCTCCGATGTCGTGCACGTCGATGTAGCGGACGATCCCTTGCTTGTCGATGATCAGGATCGCCCTTTCCGTGATGCCTTCGTCTTCCCGGTACACGCCGTACCGTCGCGCCACTTCCCCCTTGGGATGAAAGTCGCCGAGGAGCGGGTAGGTCTCGATCCCGCCCAGCGAACGGGCCCAGGCCCGATGGCAGGGAATCGAATCGATGGAAATGCCCAGAACCTGGGCATCGAGCCTCTCGAACGCGGCGTGATCCGCCTCGTACGAGGGCATCTGCACCGTTCAGACACCGGTCCAGTCGAGCGGATAGAACGCCAAGACCACGTTCTTCCGCCCGCACCAGCTGTGCAACTGCACCGTTTCCTTGCCCCGGTGTCCCGGCAAGGTGAAATCCGGTGCGGCGTCGCCGACCTGCAGCGTCGCCGTCCGGTTCGCCCGTGATGTCCGGCCTTTCGCGACCACCAACGACCTCCTCTCGCCGCCAGCCGCGGCGCCGGCTTCACGTCTCCCCGGCGGCGTTGCTATTGCGACGTGCAGGACTGTAACGACGTCCCGCATCGTCGGGCAACCGCTTCCGGTCCGCGCCTTGACGGCGCCCGGAGGCCTCCGTATCCTGCGGGCGCCGCTTTCCAGCTGGGCCTCGGCGGGAGCGCCGGCCCTCCTCGTATCCGGGAGTCGTACGTGCCCGAGCTCGACTGGATCGAACGCGAAGAACGCTACCGGACGCGGATCACCCGGGCCCTGATCATCATCAGCATCCTCGCAGTCGCCTTCTTTGGCACCGGTTTCTGGCTTCTCGGGCGGCAGCAGAAGGCGCGAGCCAAAGCGGCGGTGGAGGCCAGCACTGCCGCCGCTGTCGCCGCGGTCAAGCATCAGGCGGAGGAGTACACCGCAGACTCCACCGCCGCCGCCACCCGCTTCACCGCTTTCAAAGAGAAATACGGCGCCCAGCCGCTGGAGGGCGCGCCCATGCTCATGGTGCCGCTGCCGCGCGGCTCCGGCTTCACCCACTTCCTGGAGACAACCTGGGAGGAGTATGCCCGCGTCGTGGACCCCGCGGTGGAGGCGGCGAACATCCGCGAGCGCTTCCGCATCTACTACGTCGATGCCATGAACCGCGCCTGGTTCACTCCGGCCGGCAGCCTCGCCTGGGAAGGGGACGCACACCCGACGGCGATCTTGCTCCCGGACATCAAGCAGAGGGGCAAGATGCTGGAGTTCGAGAAGCCCAGCTTCGCCCAGATCGTGCGCGGCCAGGAAGCGGCAGGCGTGCGCATGGTCGAAGCGGTCTCCGCCGGCGCCGAATCCCTGGCGGCACCGAGCAATGACTTCGACGTCATCCTCGCGGCCGCCGGTGCGCAGAAAGAGCAGGTCCTCGCGGTCATCCGTGAGGTCACCGGGCTCGGAGAGGCCGAGGCCCTCGCCATCGTCGAGGGCGCCCCCAAGGCGATCAAGGAAGACGTGCCGAAAGCCGTGGCCGAAGAGATCAAGAAGCGGCTGGAGGCGGTCGGCGGCAGCGTGGAAATCCGCCAGTAGGCTCTCAGCTCGTGGCCCGCATGCTGCGTTCGTCCAGCAGATCCCAGGCCGCATACCCGCCCACGAGATCGCTGCAGTTGGTGAAGCCCTGCTGCTCCAGCAGGCTGGCGGCGATCATCGACCGGTAACCGCCGCCGCAGTGGATGACGACGTGGCCGCTGCGCGGCACCTCGGCGACCCTGCCGGCGAGCTGGTGCAGCGGCACGTGGACGCTGCCGACGATGCGCTTGGCCTCCCGCTCCGCGTCGGTGCGCACGTCGAGGACGTGGGGGGGATCGTCGCCGTTCAATCGCTCCGCCAGCGCTTGCGCCGTGATGCGCTCGGTGTGCCGCAGGAGGTCCGGGCGCTGTTCCAGCGCTTGCATACCGCCCTCCAGATAGCCCGCCACGTGGTCGAAGCCGATGCGCCCGAGCCGCAGCGCCGCTTCCGTTTCCTTCCCCGTCTCGGCGATGAGGACGATCGGCCGGTCCCGGCGCAGCAGCGTGCCGCACCAGCTGGCGAACTGCCCTTGGAGGCCGACATTCGTGCTGCCGAGGAAATGCGCCCCGGCGTAGTCCCCCGGGTCACGCACGTCCAGGACCTGGGCCCCCGCAAGGTGCAAGCGCAGCACCTCCTCCAGAGGCAGGGGTTGCAGCACCTTCTCCAGCGTCGTCTCCAGGCTGGGGCGCTCGCTCCGGTTCAGCATCGCGTCGTAGGGGAAGTACGCCGGCGCTTCCGGCTGCTCCATGGTGACGAGGCGGATGAAATCGGCCTTCGTCATGGGCTGCAGCGCATAGTTGTAGCGCCGCTGCTCGCCGATGGTGGAGACGCGCTCCTTGCTCAGACTCTTGCCGCACATGGAGCCGGCGCCGTGCGCCGGGTAGACGAGGGTCCCGTCGGGGAGGTGCAACAGCTTCTCGTGGAGCGAGTCGTAGAGCAGCCCGGCGAGCTCCTCGCCGGTGACGCCGATGGAGGCCATGAGATCGGGCCTGCCGACGTCGCCGATGAAGAGCGTGTCCCCGGTGAGCACGGCGTGGGGTCGCTCGGCATCCTGCTCCAGATCGAAGACGAGGACGCAGATGCTCTCCGGCGTGTGCCCGGGCGTTTCGAGGAACTGCAGCCGCAGGGCGCCGCGCTCGAGCACCGCCCCTTCCTGCGCCGGGACGAAGGCATACTCCGCCTGGGCTCTGGCGCCCAGGTGGATGCGCGCTCCGGCCCGCTCCCGCAGCTCCAGATGGCCGGCGACGAAATCGGCGTGGAAGTGGGTGAGGACGACGTCCGTGATCCGGAGCCCCAGCTTGTCGGCGTCCGCCAGGTACTGGTCCACGTCGCGCTGTGGATCCACCACCACGGCGCTGCCGGACTTGGGGTCGGCGAGCAGGTACGAGGCGTGGGAGAGGCATCCCAGATAGTACTGCTGCAGGATCATGGCGTCCTTCCTTGGCGGCGCGATCGCTTTGGACCCCCGGAGGGGCTTCTCGTGGCACCTGTCTTGAGACTCTAGCGCCTCGGGCGCCAGAGTGCGACAAACTGTCGCGACCGGCTTGCGCCTGGAGCCCGAGCCCGCGAGATTTCGCCCTGCGGGGGTCGAATCGGCCGTGCTCCGACCCGGCGACGCGACCCGCGCCCCTGGTCCGCGCCGCCTGGTGCGGCTTGTCGGTCCGCTTCCTTGCCGAACCCCGAGGGGGTTGCTATCCTTATGTTCTATGCGGTCTGCCCCCCATCCGGAAACATCATAGCTGCTCGATCGGTTCTCCGGGCGAGCCCTCGGGATTGCTCGCCGTCATGGCCACCGTTTCGCTCCGACAGGAGTCGAGCCATGCTCAAGCTTTGTGCGCGCGTTCCGGGTCTCTTCGTTTTCTCCTGCCTCTTCGTGGCGGGGTCCGCCTGGACCGCCGCAGGTCCCCCGGGCAGCCAGGCTCCCAGAAGTGGCGCGCCGCGGCCCGGTGAACGCTGGGCCCAGCCAGGCATGGTGGTGGTGAAGCTCGTCGAGGCAGGCACGAGCCTGGGCGGCGCGGGCAAGACCGGTTCGTCCCCCGTGGATCAGCTGCTCGCCCGGCACGGGAGCTACCAGGTGGAGCCGGTCCTGCCGTTGCGGCGAGCCGCGCGCAAGCCCAGTGGCGCCGACCCCACCCGCATCTTCATCGTCCGCTACGGCGACGGCCAGGCCCCGGAAGAGGTCGCCCGCGAGCTGAGCGGTCTCGATGCGGTGGAGTACGCCGAACCGCACTACGCCTACCCGCTGGCAGGGCAGCCGAACGACACCAACATCAGCCAGCAGCTCTCCTACCTGCAGCACATGCAGTTCATCGCCGGCTGGGACGTCACCGTGGGCGAACAGGGTCCGGTGGTCATCGCCATCGTGGACGGCGGTACCGATTGGACCCACAACGATCTCAACTCCAACATCTGGTCGAACCCGGGCGAGACGGCGGGGAACAGCATCGACGACGACGGCAACGGCTTCGTGGACGACATCCGGGGCTGGAACTTCGCCAACAACACCAACAACCCCATGGGCCTGCCGAGCACGCCGGAGAGCGCCACCCACGGCACCCACACCGCCGGCATCGCCGGTGCGGTGACGAACAACTCCCTGCAAGTCGCCGGCGGCTCGTGGAACGCCAAGATCATGCCCATCAACACGGCACTCGCCGCCGCCGACCGCGTCATTGGCTACGGCTACGAAGGCATCGCCTACGCCGCCGATAACGGCGCCAACGTCATCAGCGCCAGCTGGGGTGGCTCGGGTGGCGCTTCCACCTTCGAGCAGGAGATCATCCAGTTCGCCCACGATCAGGGCGCCGCCATCTGCGCCGCGGCGGGCAACAACTCCGGCAACGCCGACAGCCACTACCCCTCGGCCTACCCGCACGTGCTCTCGGTGACCAACGTGACCCTCTCCGACACCCATGTGACGATCGCCAACTTCGGCTACAGCGTGGACGTCGCCGCCCATGGCGAGGCGATCCTCAGCACCATCCCGAGCAACTTCCTCGGCACCTTGTGGGGCACCTCCATGTCCACGCCCTTCGTCGCCGCCGCCTGCGCCCTGGTGAAGACGAAGTGGCCCGCGTACACGGCGGACCAGGTGATGCAGCGAGTGCGGGTGACCTGCGACAACATCGATGGTGTCAACCCCGAGTTCCGCGGTCAGCTGGGCTACGGGCGCCTCAACGTCCTGCAAGCGCTGACCAAGAACACTCCGGCGATCCGCATCTCCGACATCGACATCGTCGACCAGGATGGCGACGGCGTCGTCGAGCGCAACGAGACCGTCGAGGTGAACCTCACGCTGACGAATCTGCTGGCGCGGGCGCAAACCGTCGACCTCGACCTGTCCATCCCCGCGCCCTCGCAGCCGGTCACCATCACGAACTCGCACCAGATCGTGGCTGCTCTCGATTCGCTGCAATCGCTGCAGATTCCGCCCTTCAACCTGCAGATCGCCAGCACCGCCGCCAACAACGTGACCGTGGACTTCGAGCTCGGCATCAGCGTGGGCACCCCGGCCTACGTGGACAAGGACCGCTTCAAGCTCAGCATCCAGCCCCTCTTCATCGATCACGGCGGCAACTCGATCCGCACCACCGTCACCAGCATGGGGCGGCTGGGCTACGCCCTCAACCGCCGGGACGGCACCGATGGCGTCGGCTTCGCCTTCGGCACCGGGCCCAACATCCTCTTCGAAGCAGCGATGATGATGGGCATCTCGTCGACCAAGCTGGTGGACGCGGCGCGCGGCCTCAACGTCAACAACAACATCACCTACCAGTCGAACTTCGGTACGCCGGTCGGGGGAACGCCGCACTATCTGCCGCCCGAGCTCGCCGACGAGCAATCCCGGGCTTTCTTCACCGATGGCGCTGCGCCCCAGTCGTTGCGCCTCCAGCTAAGCATGCGGCAGGACGCTTACGTTTTCGCCAGTCCTCCGGACAACGACTACATCATCCTCCGCTACCGCATCCGCAACGACAGCGGTGGCACCATGCCTGGTCTGTACGTCGGCTGGTATCACGACTGGGACATCGGCGACCCCGGCGATCCGGCGGGCGCACTCGGGGACCGCACCGCTTTCGACGCCGGCCGCGGCCTCGGCTACACCTGGGACGAGAACGGTGCGGCGAGCAACGTCTACGTCGGCATGGCAGTGTTGACGCCGCCCGGGACCACTTCCTTCCGCGGCATCTGGAACGACCAGGCCAACCCGAACAACCCCTCCTTCGGCGTCTACGACGGCTACACCAAGTCCGAGAAGTGGCAGACCATGACCGAGGGCGTCGTGCACACGGAAGCCGGGCCCGAGGACGTCTCTTTGGGCTTCGGCACCGGTCCGTTCACCTTCGACGACTCCATCACCGTCGCCTTCGTCTACGTCGGCGGCTCGAGTCTGGCGGACCTGCAGGCCAACACCGACGCCGCCATCGCGAAGTGGGCGACCCTGGGCCCGATCACGCCGGTGACGCTGTACGACTTGAGTGCCGCCGCCGATGGCGGTGACGTCGTGGTGCGCTGGCGGACCACGGACGAGCGCGACATCGCAACCTTCCGGGTCTATCGCAGCAAGAACGGCGGCGGGCTCTCGGCCCTCGGTCCGGACGTCGAGCGCAACAACGAGAGGAACTACGTCTTCCGCGACCCGGCTCCGGGTCCCGGTAGCTATCTCTACCGCGTGGCGGAGATTTCGCCGACCGGCGACGCCGTTCTCCATGGCGCTGTCGAGCTCGTGATCGAAGGAGCGGCGCCGCCGCGGAGCTACCTATCGCCGGGCACGCCCAACCCGTTCAATCCGAATACGACGCTGCGCTACGGCCTCACCGCAGCCGGCCCGGTGCGGCTCGAGGTGTTCGACGCCCGCGGCCGGCATGTGCGCACCTTGGTACAGAACGCCTATGTGGCGCCCGGCATCTACGGCACCACATGGAACGGAACCGACGACGACGGCCGCGCCGTGCCGAGCGGCAGCTATCACGTTCGCTTGCAGCTCGTGGACCAGGTGTTCACGCGCCGGGTGACGTTGCTCAAGTAGCGCGCGGCCTCGGGCGGCGCGATCGCAGTGTGTATCCGGCGCTTCGGCAGTGTCCGAAGCGCCGGCGGGATCCCGTCGGCCTTGCCTCAGGACGCCGGCGTGCCCATGGGCCTCGAAGGAACGAGGCCCGAAACCAGAAGGAGCTGAGCCTCGCCGTGTTCGCCTGCCGCTTTTCCAGCTTCCCCGCTCCGCGTCGCGACGCGGCCCTTGCACTGATGGTCCTGGGACCCGCTGTCTTCGCCACCTGGGTTTTCGCCGCCGCCTTCCTCACCGCTGCGGGTCCGGCGGCGGCGGCTCTCAGTGCCGGGGGACGGGCACCCGGTCTCGACTCCCCCGCGCTCCGCCCCGACGGCCAGGAACGGCTCCCTGGTGTCGTCATCGTCAAGTTCGCGGGCCCCCTCGGCCCCGGAGCCGAGAAAGCGGCGTCGCTCTCGGCACCCTTCCGCACCGGTTCTGCCGTCCTCGATGCACTCTGCCGCCATTATCAAGTCGAGCGCTTCGAGCCCGTCGCTCCTCCACGGACCACTTCTCGGAAGACGCTACCGCTCTCGCCGGTCGCGCCACACGAGGCCGGGCCTGTGGATCTGTCGCGCCTCTACGTCCTGCACTTCGGCGGCGGCGCCGATCCGCTGCAGGTGGCACGCGACTTCGCCGCGCGCCCCGAGGTGGAATACGCCGAGCCGCAGTTCGTCTACCCCCTGGCCGCGATCGCCAACGACCCGCTCTATCCCACGGAGCAGAGCGCTTACTTCACCCGCATGGCTTTTCCTGCGGCCCACGACAACACGCGCGGCAGCGACGGGGACGTCGTGGTCGCCCTCGTGGACGGCGGCAGCGAGTGGCAGCACCCCGACCTCGCGCCGAATGTGTGGACGAACCCCGGGGAGAGCCTCAACGGCGTCGACGACGACGGCAACGGCTTCGTCGACGATCTGCACGGCTGGAACTTCAGCAACGGCACCAGCGACCCAACCGGTCTGCCGCAAACACCGAGCTCCGCCGGGCACGGCACCCATGTCGCCGGGATCGCCTGCGCGGTGTCGAACAACGCCATCGGCGTCGCCGGCGCCACCTGGAACGCCCGCTTCATGCCGGTCTGCGTCGCCCACCCCACGGTGGACAACGCCATCGCCTTCGGCTACCAGGGCATCCTCTATGCCGTGAACAGCGGCGCCGACGTGGTGAGCTGCAGCTGGGGCGGGCAAGGGAACCCTTCGTACTTCGAACGGGAAGTCATCGAGTACGCTCGGCAGCATGGCGTCGTCGTCGTCGCCGCCGCCGGCAACAACGCTTCCTCCGCCGACTTCTACCCGGCGGGCTACGCGCACGTCCTCGCGGTGGCGAACGTGAACAACACCGACCAGAAGAGCGCGAGCTCCAACTACGGCCCCTGGGTGGACGTCGCGGCCCAGGGCACGTCCATCCACAGCACCTACCGCAACGGCTCCTATCTGGATCTGAGCGGCACTTCCATGGCGGCGCCGCACGCCGCCGCCGCCTGCGCCCTGGTGAAGACGAAGTGGCCCACGGCCCTGGCGGAGCAAGTGCGGGAGCGGGTGCGGGTCACCTGCGACAACATCGACGCCCTCAACCCGGGATACGGTGGGCAGCTGGGTTACGGCCGCATCAACGCCGCGCAGGCTCTCAGCAAGGTGACGCCGGCGCTCCGCATCCTGGAGGTCGCGTACGACACCCCGGACGGAGACGCCATCATCGAGCCCACCGAGACCGTGGCCGTCCACGTCACCGTGATCAACTGGCTCGATCCTGCGACGAACCTGCAGTTCACCTTGGGAGAGAACTCCTCCTACGCCACCGTACCCGTCAACTCCGATGCCGTAGCTTCCCTGGGGACGCTGGAGCAAACGGTGCTCGACTTCTCCGTGCGCTTCACCGCTGCGGCGCCGGTCAATCACCTGGCCACCTGCACGCTCAACATCACCTCCGGGAGCCCGGCCTACACCGACGCCGACCGCTTCGATCTCCGCGTTCTCCCCATCATCGCCACCCACGACGCCAATCAGGTCGTGACCACCGTGACCAGCGTCGGCAAGCTCGGCTTCGGCGAGAAGTCCGGCGGGAACGGCAAGGATGGTGTCGGCTTCCTCTACGCCGGCTCGCCCAACCTGCTCTTCGAGGGCGCTCTCCTCGTCGGCACCGGACAGGCCACGATCTCCGATGCGGCTCGAGGCGCGACCGCTTCCGCCACCGAGGACGACTTCGTCACCGCCACCAACGGCACGCCGTCACTCACGACTGCCCATCCGCTCTTCGATCAGTTCGTCGTCGCGACCTGCACCGATGCCGGCGCCACCACACCTCTCGGCTTGCGCCTGCGCCAGGAGAGCTGGGAGATCTCCTATCCGCCGTACGACGATTTCGTCGTGCTCCGCTACGCCATCCAGAACCAGAGCGCGCAGACGCTGCAGAATCTCCGGGTTGGCTGGTTCCTCGACTGGGACCTGGATGGTGCGACCTACGAGACGAACCACACCGGCTACGACGCCACTCGTGGCTTGGGCTACGTCTGGGACGACGGCACTGGACCCGACGTCTACGTGGGCGTGGTCACGCTCACGCCGCCGGGGACGACGGCGTACCGCGGTATCTGGAACGACGAGGCCGATCCCAACAATCCGAGCTGGGGGATCTACGACGGCTTCTCCGATGCGGAGAAGTGGGAAGCACTGACCGCCGGCATCGTCCAAGCGGAAGCCGGTCCCGCCGACATCTCGCAGCTCCTGGCCACCGGTCCGTTCACCATCGCACCGGGGGATTCCATCGTCGTCGGCTTCGCCTTCGTCGGCGGAAGCTCCCTCGCCGACCTGCAGCAGAACACCGACGTCGCCTTGTCCGCCTGGGCCACTCCCACGGACACGGGCCCCACCCTCGCGCCGCGGCGCCTGTGGCTGGAGCAGAACTCGCCCAACCCCTTCAACCCGGCGACGCGCATCGCTTTCGACCTCCCGAACGCCGGGGACGTCGAACTCGGCGTCTATGCCGTCAACGGCAGGCGCGTGCGCACGCTCCTGCACGAGCATCGCGAGGCCGGGAGGTACGAAGTGTCCTGGGACGGACGCGACAGCGGCGGCCGCCGCGCCGCAAGCGGCGTCTATTTCTACCGCCTCACCGCCGCCGGCCGCAGCATCACCCGCAAGATGCAGCTGCTGCAGTAGTTCGAGGGAATCGTTCCACACGGGGGCGCAGGCGTGGGCTAGACACGCCGGAACGAGGCATTGGCATCGACCTGTTTGTACTCGATGAATTCCACCGGCGCGAGACAGTTCGGCGCGCAGCCGATTCCGCTGCATGCCTTGTGAGGCGGCTGCCCCTCGCTCATCACCAGACGCCGGGGAGGAACGGATCGGCATTGAGCTGCCGGCCGCGGCATCATCATCTCATCCGCTTCCGCTCACCACTCTTTCAAACGACCACTGTGACCCGCAAGAAGGTTGCTGGAATGGAGGTGGCATCCTTGCTCGTGTGCTTGTTATGCCTGTCGAACAAAGCTCCCAGTTCCCTCTGCAGGTCAGCGGCGCGCCCGTTCTTTTCCGCCGCATCGAATGCATTCATCGTTGGCCCATAGTACTTCCGGAATAGCTCCAGAAGTGCCGACGGTGCCCCGGGATAGTTGAACGTAAACGTGTCTCGGTCGAACGCAATCCGTTCGCTGCGAATTCCCGCTGCACCGAATCGCTCGGTCACGTTGCTCTCGATACCCCAGGTCATCGGGCTGATGAAACCCTCCGGCGGTGGCGGTGTGTATTCGGAACTGATCTTCAGAATTTGCGCCACCAGCGTCGGATCACCTGGAATCCAGTTGCCCATGACGATGCGACCTCCGGGTTTCGCCACCCGCACCATCTCCTTGGCAACGTCGAACGGCTTCGGCGCAAACATGGCTCCAAAGATACTCACGACGAGGTCGAAGTCCTGATCCTTCAGCTCATGCAAATCGCACGCATCACCTTCCTGAAACCTGCAATTCGTCAGGCCTAGCTCCCTGGCGCGGATGTTTCCGGCTTCAACCAGGTTTTGCGCGATATCGACGCCCAGCACATCCGCCCCGAGTCTTGCCTGAGGAATTGCTGTCGTTCCATCGCCGCAACCGAGATCCAGGACCTTGTGCCCTTTGGTGACGCCGAGCTTCTTCACGAGCGCCTCGCCGCTGTCACGCATGGTTTCAGCAATGCGAGTGAAATCGCCCTTCTCCCAGAGTGCTTTGTTTGGATTCATCGAGACCCTCCTTCTATGGTCAGTCAGTCCGTTCCCCAAGGGTTGTCGATCACGAAGCGCCACGAGCCATCTGCCTGACGACGCAGAACATCTGCGGATCTCGATGCTAGGTTCACCGGTTCGCCCCCGGGCCCGGTTCCAGCGAATGACCAAGCCGTAGTCACGAGGGCCAGGTCACTTGCCGTAAGAACCCTCGTCACCTCGAGGTCCAGTTTACCCTTCATTGCAATAAAACCGGCCAGGGCTTCACGAACACCCGCTGGGCCGCGGGCGAGGCTCCCAGGCTGAGACGCAAAACCGGCCTCAGGCTCATAAAGAGTCACGAGTGCGTCGAGATTCCCCGTGTTGATTCCTTCCACGATCGACTGGAGAAGTTGCTCGGGCGTTCCGTTGGACATGTTGTCCTCGATTCTGTTTCGTCTTCGTCGGCGTTCAGAGGTCTCACGGCCTCGAGCTGATCCGCCGGGGCGGCCGAAGCCTAGTATCGCAGAAATCCAACCACCGGGCAGGCCAGGTTGGCTCCAGCTGTTGTCATGGTCAGGTCGCGGCTTTGCGATGACGAACTGCTCGCGAGAATCCCTGCCGTCGCTACGGGATCCAGCCCGGCAGGGCGGCCGCCTGCCGGATCCACGCCGCCAACTGCGCCTCGTCGAGCTGGTCGTCCTCGTGGATGTCGAGGTAGCGCACTTCCTCGTGCTTGGAATCGCCAGGGGGAACAGGACGCAACGACGTGCCGCGGAAGAAAGCCACCTTGACGTACTTCGTGAAGCAATGGAAGTCGACGAACCAGCCCTGGCCCTCGATGCCAAAGAAGGGCGAGTTCCACTTCACGGCCTTGCGGACGTTGGGCACATTGCGCACGATGAGTGCGTCGAGGCGGCGCCCGAGGTCGCGTTTCCAGCCCGGCATGGCCGCGATGTAGGCCTGCACCGGGGCGTCGCCGTCGCCCATCGCGATCTGAGGGTTCCCGCCTGCGAGGAGGGTCGGCTTCGTAACGACCCGCCTGGCAGCGGTCTTCTTTGCGACCTTCACTGACTTCTTGGACGTCTTGCTGGCCATTGTGTTCACTCCAGGACTGCGGTGACTTCGACCTCGAAGGGCACGAGGCCCCTTACTCGCTCATGGGCGGCCTGTTACTTCAATCCCAGCACTTCGCCTCTGGCCAGGAGGCGAATCGCCTCCTTCAATCGCCTGAGTCTCGTTTCCTCGCGCTTGGCGGACTCAATCCAAGCGAAATACCGTCGGCGCTGCGAAGGTGTCAACGCTTCGAACTGGCGCCAGGCTTTCGGATGATTCCTCAACGCTGTCTGTATGTACGGCGGAAGCTTTGCAGGCATGGAAAGCCGTGGTGGTCGAGGGCCGTAGCCTCGGTCGGTCGGGGGGAGCTTGATGCCTGCTGGTCTCAATCGTCCACGGGCTTTGAGTTCCGCGTAACGTTTCCGGTTCGCCTCCGACCATCGGCTGTCCGCTCTCCGTGGCGTAAACTTGAGCGCGTATCGTCGGTCATCCAGGCGTTTGACGAGACTGTCCACCCAACCAACGCACAGCGCCTCGTCGAGCGCATCCTTGTAGTCGATTGTAGCGACGCCAGTGTGCCGCTTGTAGAAGACGAGCCATACCTCGGACTCCGAGGCGTGGTGTTCGTCAAGCCATTTCCGCCATTGGTCCGCTGTCCGGGCGACAAATGTCTTCACGGTTCGCGCGCCTCAGGGTACTAGAGCAGATCATAGTGCAGCGTGAAGGGATACTCGTTGCCGTGCCCAAGGGCGGATACCCCGTCACCCTCGAGGCCGCGCAGCTCACCCGTCGTGGAACCGGGAATGACGGAATAGGACTCCTTCGACTGGCCGCTTTCGAACACGCCGGTGCGTTGGAGCACAAAGGCGCCGGTCTTGCCGGCGAATCGCCCGACGACCCGCTCGAGTCCGACGAAGGAAGCCGAACCGTCGCTGCGGTACATCATCAGGTATTCGACCTGTCCCTCCCCCTCGATGTCCCCGGTGTAGGTCTTGGTGACGCTGGCTCGAGTGAGTTTTGGCATGTCCGGGCCCTCGCTATAGGGCTTCTCATCCCAGCTCTTGATGGTGAACCGAGCATTCGCAACTTTCTTCATGTGTCGTCTCCGGGGCTATTGAGAACGGTGTTTTTCGAGCACTCGCAGAGGTGCTGCGGAGATCCCGTTGCGTTCACTCGGGACGCCTCCCTGCTGGCAGGTGCAACACCTTGTGGGGTGGCGTCTCCCGAGAGTTCCTATTCCCCTCGTTGGTAAACCATCTCGAGAAGCACGCTCCCCGATCCATGTCGCGGCGCGGGAAACCCTTCGATGCGTAACGATTCCTCGCCTTGGACCACTAACGTCAACACGAGTTGATCGTTGACCAGCGCAAATGAGGTCGTACTGGCAACGTCAGGGCCGTAGCCCGACAAGGGATTGGGCGGGTCGCAGACCACCTCGGTACAACTCCAGTGAATACTCAGCTGTGTCGCTGAGCCGTAGGAATATGTTCCAGTGCATGTGTTGCATGCATCCGTGCCCGACACGATCCCATTCTTCTCGAACCGAAGCGTGTACAGCAGATTGATACCAGCCTCATTACACGACGAGTCGCTCGAGGGTAGCTTGTAACACTTCAGCTTCCACGTGACTCCCGTCGGGATCACTGACGGTCTCGGGCCCGTCGAGTCCTCATTCCCGCAAGCGCAGAGAGTAGCGATGAAGCCTAGCGTGATGAAAAGGCGCCTTACCCCATGAGTACCACCTTCCCTCCACCTAGCCGGCCGCTCAGCTGCGCCGGCCGTGGAAGGGAATGATACATCCGGCGGCGTGTCGGCGGCAGCGCCTCGTTCAAGTCGCAGAGAGCGCACTGATCGTGACGTAATACCCGTCCGGATCTCGGAGCGAGAACTCCATAGTTCCTGTGCTCGGATTCACGTGCGGCTCCTCTTCGAGCCGACTGACGAGAGCCCGTGCCCTTGGCAGGGCCATGTCGAAATCGTCGACACGGAAAAACAAGAGGAGGCCGTTTCCAGGCTTCCCGTGATCAGGGCTCACCAAGGGGGGATGCTCGTGTGCACCCCACTCATGAAAACAGAGCAAGACCGTTCCATCAGAGTCGAGGATTTGCCCGAAGTAATCATGGGCGGGAGGCGTCTCCGGCTGGTCAAAGAGCGACTGGTACCATTCGCAGCTGCCAACGACATCGCGTACCCCGATGATCGTCCACGTGCGCTTCATTGCCCGTCCTCCTGCGGCCGAACGTCGTGCCGCTCAGCCGCGAGTGGTGGTCACGATTCCGTCGCTCTGCCCGAACCCCGCTGAGCCGCTCGACGGCACCAGCGGCATGTTGGGCTGCCGAGTCCACCCGAGCAATTCAAAGATTCGGTCTTTGGGTGCCAGCGGCCAGCGAGGATGCTCACTCAATTTACAGCGTTCGCAGAAACAGTCGGCCTCGATTCCAAACACGTCACAGGCCAATGCCGCCGGGGCCACGGCAGGCACCTGCCTGCCGAGAAGATGCCCGAGGGCCAGCGCGTCATGAACGTGCTTCGGATCAATCGGCGACGACGACGAAGCCCGAGACAGCGCTCTGACCTTGTGATCGAGGATCCTTGCCAACGGAAGAACGTGAACGGTGTGTTCGCCTATGGCAATCGTTCGCGCATCCATGAGTGATCGGACCAAGTCTGGGAATATGTCAATCCGGATGCGCGACACTGGATCGACAAGCTGGATCATGAACTTCGGGACGCCTGGCCGCACGACATGGTAATGGGACAGCAGAAACTGCCCGACCACGCTCGGGCTGATGACTTCGATGGAGGCTGCGACGAGGTCGAGATCTGCGATGCCATTGCGCAGACCTCGCCTCCCGAGCTCCGCCATGCCCAATTGCATCGCAACGCCGCCAGTGATTGCGACGCCATCCCCATGGACGTGAGGGAGGAGTCGACCGAGGCAGCCGGTCAGCCGCTCCAACTCGGTCAGTGAAAAAGCCTGAGTCATCCTGTACCCCGACCTTTGGTCCAACTCTCAGACAGTCGGTCGCGGTTTCCTCGAACGTAGGAGGCGCTCCACGACGTCTGTGATCACCCAGTCTTCGGCGATGCGCCCGCCGCGAAATCGGCTGACGACCATGTCGCGCCAGACCACACGCCGGCCGGTCGCGGGAAAGCCTCTGAAGCTGCCGCGGTGAGACCCTTGGAGTCGCCGTTGCCAGGCCACCCGGTCTTTCATGGCCGCTAAGCTGCGCCGCCCGTGATGCTACCACGCTTCGTGTCGAGCTCCCCGCGTGGCAAGCCCGCGGCCGTCAGCCTTCAGCGGCTTGTTGGGCGGCAGCCCTCCGCCGCTAGAAGACCTGGTGATAGTCGCCGAGCATG
>DASRJW010000096.1 GCA_035649275.1 Candidatus Krumholzibacteriia bacterium | reverse complement strand
GTGCTCGTCCAAGGGACCGTAGATCGTGGGGTCCGTCGCCCGTGACTTCGGGCTCGTCCGGAATGTGCAAACGGAGGCCATCCAATGAGTTACAAGCACAGAGTGGGAGCGTGCGCCGGCGTTCTGGGCCTCTTGCTGGTGGCCAGAGGTGGGGGCCCGGCGTGGGCGAGTCCTGAGGAATGGTCCTTCACCGGCGTAGAGCGGATCGAGATAAAGGGCGTGTCCGGGGACGTGGTCGTGCGTCCAGCCACGGGGAAGCAGGTCGAGGTCAAGCTGGTGGCGCACGTGGTCCCTTCGGATGCCTTCGAGCCGCGGGTCGAGCAGAGCGGCACCAGCCTCCGGATCGACGAGCGCTGGCATGGCGGGAGCTCCTCCGGCAGCGTGGAGTGGACCGTCCTCGTGCCGAAGGGGGCAGCCGACCTGCGCTTGGCTATGGACACCGCTTCGGGCGACCTCGATGTCGAAGGCATCGCCGCTCGCATCGACCTCGACACCGCGAGTGGAGACATCATTTGCACCGACGTGCAGCTGGGAAACAGCTCGGACCTGAGCACGGCGAGCGGAGATTTCACCTTCAAGCGCGTGACCCTGGGCAGCAACTGCGACCTCACCACAGCCAGCGGGGACTTCGAGTTTACCGACGTGGACCTCGGTGAAGGCTGCGACATCTCCACTGCGTCGGGCAGCATCGAGGTCGTCGGCTGCAAGGGCGAGATGGAATTGAGCACGGCGAGCGGTGATGTCGTGGTCGAGAACTGCCAGATCGAGGGCAGGGGCGAATTCAGCTCCGCCTCCGGTGACGTCCGCGTGCGGCTCGACAAGCTTCCCGCCGAGGAGCTCTCCGCCTCATCGGCGTCCGGCGACGTCAGCCTCAAGGTGGCGGACTACGGCGCGAACTTCACCCTCACATTGGTCAAGCGCGAGGATCGCGGCGACATCGTCTGCCCGTTCAAGTTCACCTCGGAGCGCACCTACGAGGACCACCACGTTTACGAAGAGAAGGTGGTGCAGCGCGGCACCGGCGGCCCCGAAGTCTGGCTGAAAACCGCCTCCGGCAGCGTCATCGTGAGGAAATGACTCTGCCGCTTCCCTCGATGCCGACGGAGCGGGGCGCTCGAGAAATTGCTCGTAGCGGAGAAGGTGCAGGCTCAAGCGAGCCAGAAGGCCAGGGAGACGAGCAGCGCGTAGAGGATGAAGACGAGCATCGCGTAGCCGAGGATGTGCCGGAAATCGAGGCGGGCCGCCTTGAGGAGCGGGAGAGCCCAGAACGGCTGGATGACGTCGGTCAGCATGTCGCCCCAGGCGTAGGCGAGGACGATCTTGGGCTTGGCCACCTGGAGCAGGTCGCCCGCGGCGAGAATGTAAGGCGCCTCGATCGCCCACTTGCTGCCGCCGCTCGGCACGAAGTAGTTCACCAGACCCGAATACCAATAGACGAAGAGCGGATAGGTACGCGCCGTGGCGGCCTCGGCGAAAGCCCGCCCGATGACCTCGGTAAGGCCGCTGCCTCGGATGATGCCGTAGATGCCGGCATAGAAGGGGAACTGGAGCACCACGCCGCCGGCGAGCTTCATCCCCTCCTCGGCGCTCGCGACGAGGCGCGAGGCGCGCCCGTGCAATGCCACCCCGAGCATAAGATAAGTGAAGTTCACCACGTTGAGCGTCACTGCCGTCCATCCGTGGCCATGGAAGTACTGGACGAGCCACACGAACCCGGTCGCGCCCACGAGCCAGCCGAGGGCGGGCCAGTGGTCGATCCAGGTGGCGAAGCCGGTGGGCGCGGGCCCGGACGCACTGGCGGCGGTGGGCCCAGACGCGCTCGTGGAGATGTGGCCGGTGAAGGCGTCTCCGTCTCGTGGCGTCTCCTCCACGAGGAGCGCTGGGTCGACGGTGAGCGCTCGTCCGGGACGCGGGTGAAGGAGAGGGATCAGGAGGGTGAACACTCCGAGGACGATGAAGGCGAGAATCAAGTTGAAGGGCGAGAAGATGGTCTGGCCGAGAGGGACGATGCCCATCTGTCTCTCCAGGAAATGGCCCGGCGTGGCGACGAGGAGCGGCGCGGAGGCGGAGAGCCCGGCGTGCCAGGTGAGGCCCATGCCGAGGTAGCCGGCGGTGACCAGGAGCCGGTAGTCGACGCGCGGCTCGTGGCGGGCGAAGCGGCGCACCATGAGCGCGGAGACCACGATGGAGAGCCCCCAGTGCAGCATCCCGAGTGCCATGGAGAGGAACGCCATGAGCATGACGCAGGAGCGTGGGCCGCGTGGCAGTCGGGCGAGGCGCGTGAGGGCACGATCGACGGGCGGGGACGCCGCCACCACGTACCCCGACACCATGATCAGGGTCATCTGCATGGCGAAGGAGAGGAGCTCCCAGAAGCCATCGCCCCAGAAGGTCACGCACTGCAGCGCGGTCGCCGAGGTGAGGGCGATGGCGAGAACGAAGACGAGGAAGGTGAGCAGGATCGCGATGACGAAGGAGGACGGAACCCAGCGCTCGCTCCAGCGCGTCAAGGCGAGTGCGATGCGCCCGAGGAAGTCCATGGCGCGGCATTGTCGGGACGTGACGGTGAGGAGTCAAGTCGTGAACACACCCGCCGCGGGGAAAGTAGCCGCCCCCACGGAGTGCAGCCAGGCTCGGCCAGCCTGGCGCCGCAGGTTCGATGACCGCTGTCTACCGCGCTGACCACGCCGGCGACACAGTTCGTCAACAGCGTTCACACCTTCTCGGTCGCCGGCACGGGCAGCCCCGCAATCTTCCAACGACGCGAGCCCTCTTTCAGGCAAGAAGCTTCTTGTCCGGTACGAATCCTTCTATCCGGCACGAATCCCTTCTGCCCGGCACGAATCTTCCTATCACGAGTCTTCCTGTAGAAATGGCGAATGCAGGCCGTGGTGTCGTTCCTGGGGGGCCGGGTGCACAAAACGAGTGCACGATCACGGGGCAGTGCACCCTTTGGGTGCACGAACCTCCGGCCGCAGAGCCTGAACCGAGCGCTCACTGTTCTCCATCGGCGGTTCGCGAACCCTCTCGACGTTTTCCGCCGGCGACGGCTGCCGGATCGGGGCGCCCGACCTCTCACTGTTCTCCATCGGCGGATCGCGGACCGTGCGTGCCAGACCTCTCGACGTTTTCCGCCGGCGGCGTTCGAGGACGGAATAACCAGAGGGTCCGTACTGGAGCCTCATCCGGGGCCGGCGGGGGTGACCCCTAAGGGCCACACCACCGGCGACAGACGAAAGCGGGAGGGCGAATCCCTGCCCACGACTGTCCCTACCTTAGGAGGAGCATTTTTCGCGTCTCGGTGCGGGCCGGGGCGTCGAGGCGGGCGAAGTAGAGGCCGCTCGGGACGCGCCGGCCTGCCGCGTCGAGGCCGTTCCAGAGGAGCCGCTTCCCGAAGCCCGACTCCATGTCCGCGTCCAGAAGAGTTCGCACTAGTGCTCCTGCGACGTCGTAGATCCGGAGCTTCACCCGGCCGCTCCGGGCCAGATCGTAGCGGATCTCGGTCGACGGATTGAACGGGTTCGGCACGTTTGCGTACAACACCGTCGCCGATGGAATGGCGAGACTGGCGGTGTCGCCGTTGTCGACAGGCAAGGGACTCGCCAAGCAAGCAAGTGGTAGCACCCCGGCTAGGATCCGAGCCATGAGCTGCATTTCCGGCGGCTGGGGCTGAGGTGCAGAGCCGTTCGGATCCCTGACGTCGAACCAGGGATGGGACTGAAAAATGGTGTTCCAACCAGCGGTGTCGTTCCGCCGCATGACCAACGCCGCGCTGCCGAGAGCACCAGTGGACGGGCTGCGGTAGGCGTGTGTGACCACAGCGCCGGCCACCGGGCCGACCCCATCGTAGTCGCGTGGGTCGGGACACCCACCCTGCGCGACCCAGAGATCCGCCGCGAAGTCCACGGTCGTGGCATCCGGCCCGTGGTCGAAGGTGAACGAGGCGACGCCATCCACTTCCGGATTCAGAATCGACGCCGGTTCATACCGGCTCAGCATCGCCCCCATGTCGGTGGTATACAGGGCGTTCGTTGGATGCTCCTTCAGGGGGTTGCTCCCGAGGATCCAGAGCGTCGCAAAACCAGCTTCCGATGCGGGTGACTGTGCCAGCCAGGCGCGGAACCAGCCGGCCTGATCCACCTTCTGCGAATCGAGGTCGATGCCATCGGGCATGATCGGCGTGCCGGGCGCTCTGTTCCCGGCGTCGTAGACGATGAGGTTGTAGCCCTGGGTCTGCAGCACCGTGGCGCGGCCTCCGAGATGGTTGTTCGTGTTCCCCATTCCGGTGTGGTCATAGACGTCGTAATGGTCTCGGTAACCGAGGCGGTCCAAGGAATACATGAAGGCGGTGCGATTGATGCTGCCACTTCGCCGGCGAGCGTTGACATGGTTGACGTAGAGGATGCAGTCGCCCTGCGACGAGTTCGCCAGTTCCGAGGTCGTCGGCTCGAGATCGCCGTGGGCATCGGCGGCGATCCGGGCTCGGTAGCCCGGATCCCAATCGATCGTCGGCAGGAAGCTGACCTCGAACAGACCACTCGTAGCGGCTTCCGCCTGCTCCACTGAGGCAGGGACTGCGCTCAACCCCTGGGGATCCGAGTTGACGCCCCCTTGGGAATCCCGGGCCAGCCAGAAGTAGAGCATCGTGTCGCCACCGCGGAAGTAGGTGTCGTCGAGATCGACGAAGTACTGGTCCTGTACCCACGCACCGTTGGAATCGCGTGAGCTGTCCGCGGCGACAACGAAGAAACCGTTGGACCCTGCGGTCCAAGGTGCCGGCGCTTTGCCAGCATGCGGGCCACGGACAATGGCCGCATGCATCTCGATCGCGATGACACCGAGTCCGCGGAGGTCGTGGGCGGATACGTGCACCGAGTCTCCCGTGACCAGGTGAGGCGTCCGGTGTGCCAGATCCGCGCCTTGGGAGAAGGCACAGGTCCCAAAGCGGTCCGTGGACGGCCGATGGTGTTCGCCGGCGGCGAGCGGGATCTCCGGATGCACCTCGGTGGGGAAACAGTCCTGCGCCTGTGACCTGGCGTCGGTGCCCTCACTGATCATCGGCCCCGGGAGGGCGATGCGTCCGATGCGCGTTCTGTCCACATAAGGTCCCGGTCCGGGGAAAGCGTGCAACAGGAAGGCGCCGACGATGAGCTGCCAGTCAGAGGTTCGGTAGCGGATCTGGATCTCCTCAGCATCGGGATCGAAATACGGGGTCATGTCGAAGGTCAGCGTCCGCCAGTGGAAGGCCGAGAGGGAATTCCATCGGAAGCGGGGCTCCCACAGCGACGGACACTGCGGCTCCTGGGAGGGAGACCTGGAGCGGACGGCCCAACTTTGCACGATCCGGCTATTACTGAACCAGTTTCCGGGGAAGCGGCGGAACTGGAGCACCGTGTTGGTGGCCGCCCGCGTGCTCGTGAGATTCACCCAGGGGCTGACGATGATGTCGTCGAGCCAGTTCCGGATCACATACCCTCTAGGGCCGAATGCCATGCTGATGTCGTTGTAGAGAGTTGGTGTCGTGTGGTCGGACCAGAGCCAGGCACAGGTCTTGTTCTCCGTGCAGAAGTCGTTGTCGCTGATGTCCGGATACAGTCGTGCCCAGGTTCCGAAGGGCAGGCTGTCCTGGATGTTCATGAAGGCGCCGATGTCCAGGTCGCCGTCCTCGAAGTCCTCGGTGCGGGTCCCGGAGGCGTCGACGATCACGATGTCATCGATGACGGCACCTTCGCCGATCGTGACTCCTTGCAGGCCGTCGCAAGGCGACGCGCCGACATCCGAGAAGAAGGCGATGTAGACGCAGTGCGTGCCTCCTCCGGGGTACGCCGGGAGCGCCAGATTGGTGACAGAGCCATTCAGGACTGTTCCATCGGCGGTGAATCGGATGCTGCGGAACGAGGATGCGCCGGTGTTTGGCGAGACATCATAGTCGACACGTGCGAAAGAGGCGCATAACGAATCCGTTTCTACCTGCAGGAAGTCGTATTCTTCTTCTGTATCGACGAGATAGTCGAAGGAGAGCTGGCCACTCGTCGTATAGGGGATACGGATCGCCTGGTACCAGTCGTTGGCATAACCGTCTGGCTCGACGCAGCAAGCGTTGTCGTGGTGTCCCACTGCGGCCGCCATGCCTTCGATTCCGCCGGTGCCGTCGAAACTGCTTTCCATGTGCCAGTGAATGGAGCCGTCGTTCAGGATGCGGTTGTCCACATGCATCCAGCCCGTGTCGTCGCAGAATCCTCCCGTGTCAAAGCTCCAGTCGGCGATCCAGATAGTGTCGGCGAGGGTCTTCTGCGGTGCTCCGAAGGTGCTGTCCACGTCGCCGACGAGACCAGTTTCCGGCTCTTCGGCGACGAGCTCAGGGACGGGACCCGTGGGCCGGGCGAGGCTGTTGCCGGAGTAGAGGAGAATGATCCAGAGGAAGAAGGCGACGATGGAGATTCGCGGCCCCATGATTCTCCCCCGAGGTTGTTCAGGAGCGTTGGCGCGAAAAACGGACCAGGCGATTTGGCCCGCCCTTACCCCCATTCTGGAGAGCTCGGAAGCACCTTGACACTATGGTTCTCGACGGCCATTGAATCTACCGCGTCACGGGACTCCTGTGCAGCGCTCGGGACTGACGATCCGAAGTCGTACGAATCCTACTGCAAGAGCAGCATCTTGCGCGTCTCGGTGCGGTCCGGGGCGTCGAGGCGGGCGAAGTAGAGGCCGCTCGAGACGCGCCGGCCTGCCGCGTCGAGGCCGTTCCAGAGGAGCCGCTTCCCGAAGCCCGACTCCATGTCGGCATCCGCGAGAACCCGCACGAGAGCTCCGGCGACGTCGTAGATCCTGAGCTTCACACGCCCCCTCACGGCGAGATCGAAGCGGATCTCCGTCGTTGGATTGAACGGGTTGGGCACGTTCGGGAGCAACGCGGTCCGGGCAGGCGCTTCGATCATGGGACCGCTGGGCACTCCCACAGGCGTGCCGGGTGAGCATCCCACGACGGCGGCCAGGATGGCGCCGGCGAGATCCCGCGCCGGCCCCGGGGCCGTCGGTGGACTACCGCTCGGGTCATGAATGTGGAACCACGGATGGGACTGCAGGATGGTGTTCCAGTGGGCGCCGGGGTTCGAGTTCATCACCAACGCCGCATCCGAGGGCGGCCCTCCGGCAGCCTTGTATCGATACACCGGGACGCCAGTCCCGGTGATCCCGAGGCCGTCGTAGCCACGCGGCGTCGCGCAGCCTGTTGCTAGCATGAAGAGCGCGCGGTCGCCGGTGGTGAAGTCCACGGCGGCTGCGCCTGACCCGGTATCGAAGGTGAAGGCCGTCTGGCCCTCGACCGCTGGGTTCACCGCGGCGGGCTGGGACGTGTGCACGAGCGTGGCCCCCATCATGGGGTACAGGAGGCTCGAGGATCCGGATTTCTCTTCGACTGCGTTGCTCCCGATCACCCAGAGAGTGGCGACACCTGCATCGGACGTCGTCGCCTGCGCGAGCCAGCTGCGGAACCAGCCGTCCTGGTCGATCTTCTCGTTTCCCCTGTTGATGCCGGTGGGCAGGATGGGCCGGCCGGGCATTCCATCCCCTGCGTCGTAGACGATGAGGCTGTATCCCGTGGCCTGCAGCACCGTGGCCCTGCCCCCCAGGTGATTGTTGGTGTTCCCCATGCCGCTGTGGTCGTAGACGTCGTACTCGTACCCCAGGCGGTCGAGGGTGTACATGAAGGTGGTGCGGTTGATAACGCCGCTTCGGCGCCTCGTGTTGAGGTGATTCACGTAGAGGATGCAATGCTTCTGGGAGGAACCGGCGAGCTCCGCTGGCGTCGGCGCCAGATCGCCGTGGGCATCGGTAGCAATACGCGCCAGGTAGGCGGGATCCCAGTCGATGGTCGGCAGGAAGCTCACCTCGAGGAGACCGCCGGTGGCTTGCTCCGCCGTATCGACCGAGGCGGGGAGGGCACCCAGGCCGCTGGGGTCGGAGCTCATGCCACCCATGGCATCCGTCGCCAACCAGAAGTATTGGAGGACATCGCCGCCGCGGAAATAGGTGTCGTCGAGATCCAGGAAGAAAACGCCCGGCACGATGGCGCCGGAGAAGTTGCGCGCACTGTCAGCGGTGACGGCGAAGAAGCCGTTCGCACCCACCGTGTAGGGAGCGGGCGCTTTGCCCGCGTGTGGGCCGGTGACGATCGCCCCGTACCATTCGACGGCGGTGACGCCACCGGCGTTGCGCCCATCCTGGACGGTCACCGTGACCGAGTCGCCGGTGATGAGATTGGACCAGAGACCGAACCCAAGGTCGGCGCCTTGCGAGAAGGCGCAGGTGCCGAAGCGGTCGGTCGTCGGCCGGTAGTGCTCACCCGCCCCCGGCGGGATTCCCGGCAGGATCTCGGTGGGGAAGCAGTCCTGGGCCTGCGAGCGGGCGTCGATGCCCTCGGTCAGGACCGGCCCGGTGAGAACGGTACGGCCGATGCGCGTGTCGTCGGTGTACGGTCCCGGACCAGGGCGGTATGGATTCGGTGGACTGTTTCCAGCGATCCACTGCCGGTCCACGACCCGGTGTCGGATCTGGATCGCCTCCGATCCAGAGTCGAAGAATGGGGTCATGTCGGCGGTGATCGTGATCCACGCGAAGAGGTTGAGCGAGTTGCTCGAGGAGGCGTGACCCCAGAGGGAGACGCAGTTCTGCCCGTCCACATTCTTGCGGCCGCGGACAGACCAGCTCTGCACGATGTTGCTCCCGGCGAAGAAGTTGCCCGGGAAGCGCCGGAAGCGGAGCACAGTCCCCGAAGCGCTCGGCGTCGAGGCGAGGCCCACCCAGGGGGAGACGATGATGTTGTCCAGCCAGCTGCGGACGACATAGCCGTTGGGGCCGAAGGCCAAGCTCGGGTCGTTGGCGACGGTCGGCGTCGTGTAGTCCGTCCACAACCAGGCGCAGGTGGTGTTCTCGGTGCAGGCGTCATTGTCGGTGATGTGGCGGTACAGCCGCCCCCACTGCCCGAACGGCGTGCTGTCGTGGAGGCCGACGAAGAGCCCCGGATCGACGGTGCCCTCGAAGTCCTGAGTCGTGGTGCCATTGGCGTCGACGAGCTGCACGGTGTCCACGACCAGAGCCCGGCCGAGCGTCGAGGGCCATTCGCCGTCGCAGGGCGAGAACCCGCCATCGGAGAAGAAGGCGATGTAGACGCAATGCGTCCCCGGGCCGTAGTTGGTCAGGCCGAGAGCGGCGACCGCTCCCGCCGTGACGTAGCCGTCGTCGTTGAACACGATGTCGCGGTAGTTGGTGGCCATGCTTGCCGGAGCGACGGCGTAGTCGACGCGGGCGAAGGAGGCGCAGGAAGAGTCGGTTTCCACCTGCAGGAAGTCGAAGCCGGTCTCCGAATCGAGGAGGTACTGGAAGGAGAGGGTGGCGTCCCCCACGTACTGCAGCCGGATCGCCTCGTACCAGTTATTGTCGTAGCCGTCGGGCTCGACGCAGCAATTCAGCCCCGTGTAGCCGAGAACGGCAGCATTCCCCACGATGCCACCGGTGCCGCCGAAGCCGCCCTCCACGCTCCAGTGGATCTGGCCGTCATGGATGATGCGGTTGTCGACCTTTTCCCAGCCCGTGCCATCGCAGCCGCCGGGGCCGTCGAAAGTCCAGTTGGCGATCCAGATAGTGTCGGCGAGGGCCTTGCGCGGCGCTTCGAATCTTCCCTCCACGTCGCCAACGACGTCGGTCACCGGATCGTCGATGGTGATCTCCTCGCGCGGACCTGCAGGCCGAGCGGAGGCCGCGGTGAAGGCCAGGAGAAGCGTCGAAAGGAACACACTGGAGCTGGCAGGAAGCAGCTTCATGACTCCCTCCCCAAGAGGCAAAGCGCGTCAGACCGCGCCATAGACGCCGAGTCCAAGGGGAGGGAGGGCGACTCGTGCGCTGGCGAAGACAGAGCCCCGGGTCGCCTTGTAGGCCGCGGGGCGGATATCGTCATCTCCAAACTACCTAGCGGAAAGTCTAGCACGGGTAGGGCTTCCCGGGGAACTGCCGAAGGTGCCAGGTGGACTGGGGCGGCCATCAGGCAGAACCCGAATCGTCGGAGGATTAGCGGCCGAGTGATTGCGCCCGCTCGCGAGCGGTTACTCTTTCAGCACCTTCCGGAGTTCCGCCAGGAGCGGCTGTATCTCCTCCGGCACTTCCTCGGCACGCATGCCGTCGAGGAGCGCTCGGGCTTCACTCTCCCGCCCCGCCTCGAGCCGCAACCCGGCAAGGAGGACGCGCGCCGGCGCGTGGTCGTAGTTGAAGGTGAGCGCCCGCTCGAGATCGCGCACCGCCGCGCTGCGTGGGCCGAGCACGAGACGCCCCTGGGCTTGCACGTAGTACGCCTCCGCCAAGTCCGTGATGCGGGTCACGGTGTTGAACCCGGAGGCGAAGTAGAGCGCCGTTTCCGGACCCTCGACGCTCGGCGACAAGCTGTCGACCCACACGCCGACGAGACCAGGAACGTGCAGTGGGATCAGCCTCCCACCGCTCAGCACTTCACGGATCGGGACCTTGCGAACCCGGACCATCCCGGGTTCGACCTTGCCCGGTGTCAACGACCCAGAGCCCAGCTCCGAGGGCAAGGCGAAGAAAGCGATCTGCTGGAGGGTGGGTTGCTCGGCCCTGGCGCTCCGCGCCGCGGCCACGAGCGCTGTGGCTGCACGCCCATAACGCACCACCGCATCGTACGGCACCACGCTGTTCGCTTGCAGCATCAACGTTTCGTGCGTGCGCGCGTTGCGCGCGGCGAAGACGATGGAGAGCGCCACCACGGTGGCGCCGGCGGCGAGCACCCACTGCGCACCGCGGCGACCCCATCGTTGCGCTGCCAGTTCGAGCGCGACACCGGCGAGCACGAGCCAGCCGATCTGCGCCGCATAGGCGTAATACGCGTAGGTATGCTGCTTGAGTGGCAGCACTGGCAAGACGAGCGCCACGAACCAGACGCCGGCGCAAAGCACCGGTCTCGTCGACCATCGACGCATCCGAACGACGACGAAGATCGCCCCCAAGAGCGCGACCGCGGGCAGGACGAGCGACGTCTGCGGTCCCGCCAAACGGTCGGGATACGCTCTCCACGGACTCGCGAACCACATCAGAAGCGTTGCCAGGTTGACGAACAGCGTCGCGCCGAAGGAGGTGGCGTACGGCAGCTTCACGTCCGAGTCCAGGCGATGGTGCAACCCCGACGCCAGGAAAAGCCCGATGCTGCACACGAGCTCTGCGATCGCGAGGCGCCGGGCGGGTTTGCCGAGGAGAAGGGGCAGGGCGAGCGGCGCCGCCATCACCGACTCCTTGCAGAGCAGAGCGGCGACGAAGAGGGGTAACGCGACCCAGCGTTTCGCACCGGTGCGACTGGCGGCCCACACGGAGGCGAGCAAGAAGAAGGTGCTCGAGAGCTCCTGGATCCCGGCGACCCAGTACAGCACGGTGAAGGCGAGCGGGCTCGAGGCGAAGAGCCCGCTGGCGATCCAGGCGGCGTTGCGCGAGGCGTCGAAGCGCCGCGCCAGAGCGTGCACCCACGCGGTGTTGCCGGCGTGCAGCGCGAAGGCAACCAGATGCCACGGCAGCAGGTTGGTGCCGAAGAGCCTGAGCGCCAGCGTGTAGTAGCCGGTGACGGTCAGCCAGCGCCGCACTTCGAACGGCGCCGGGTCGAACCCGGCTGCCTTGTAGAGGAAGGTGTAATCGTCGAGGGCGAACGGGAAGCCGAGACCGCGATGGAAGGGGAGGAGCGCCGCGACGACGCCGATGCCGGCGGCGACGATCACCTCGTTGCGAAGCGACACCGCCCCGCCGGGGAGGCTTTGCTGGGCTGCCGTCACGCGCCGCATCCAGTCTTCCGGACCGGAGGGTGACGATACGCGGCGCCGCGTCGGCGGGCAACCGGATTCAGGAGCGCCGGGTTGCGCCGTCGCGGTGACGGCGGAGGCGTTCGCCTCGAGTGCGGCCGAATCTCAGAAAGACGGTGCGCGCTTGGCGTCCAGAAGAGGCCGTGTCCAAGGCCGAGCTGCGGCGCGACTGCGTCAGTGGTCGCCCTGCGACACGGTGATGCCCCAGTTCTTGGGATCTCTGGGCTTCGCCGCGTTCCAGCTTCCGAAGGCGTGGGAATCGTCGGTCTCGTAGAAGACCTCGTAGGTCCCTGGCTGCAGGGTGAGTTCGCCATCGAAGACCCGATTCTTGTGGGCGCCGCCGGCGTGCCGCGTGTTCCGCCAGGTCATCTCCCAGACGACCTCGCCGGTCTTGGCGTTCTCGATCATGCCGTAGTCGGCCATGTCGCCATTGGTGCCTTCTCCGAGCGCGTAGATGTGCACCTTCGTCGCTTTCTCCAGGGAGAAGCGCTCGCGCATGCGTTCGTCGTCGCCGACTTGCACGATACGGACGAGGACATTCACGTTCCGCGCCAGGGCCTCGCTGTCGAGTTTCTGGAAATCGGCGCTGCGGAAGCCTGCGCCAGGGAAGATCGCGAGCCCCCACGCGTCACGCTCGAAAGGCGGGCTCGCATTCCACCGCCTGTAGGAGTGGGAGTCGTCCGTATAGTAGTAGGCCACGTAATCGCCCGCTGGCAGGCGCACGCGGCCATCGAACATCCGGTTCTTCTCCGCGCCGCCGGCATGGTTGGTGTTGTCGTAGGTCATCTCCCAGACGATCTCGCTGCTGCCAGCCTTCTGGATCCAGCCGTAGTCGGCGAACTCGTCTTCGCCTTCGGAGTACTCTCCGACGCCGCGGATCCACAGCTCGGACTCGCGGGTGAGGCGGAAGGCCTGCTCGAGGGCGTCATCGTCCCGGGCGCGGGTGAGGTCGACGAGCGCCTCGCCGGGCGTGGGAGCCTCGATACGATGGAAGACGCCGGCAGGAAAGTTCTTCCCCGGGAGCAACGTGACGCCCCAGTTGAGCGGATCCAACGGCGGGCGGGCGTTCCACTCCGGATAGGCGTGGCTGTCGTCGGTGCCGTAGACGAGAACGTAGTCGCCTTTGTCGAGACGGACGCTGTCGCGGAAAACGCGGTTCTTGTCGGCGCCTCCCGCCGGGCGCGTGTTGCGGTGCCCCATCTTCCACACGCGCTCGTGGGTGGCCATGTTCTCGATCCAGCCGGTGTCGGCGCCGAGCTCCCAGTCGTTGGGGAGCTCGGTGAAAGCGTAGATCTCCAGCTCTGCCGCCGCGTCGAGCCGGAAAGCGGAGCGCACGCTGGAGTCGTTTTCGAGGCCGGCGAAGCGGAGGAGCGACCCGGGGAGTTCGCCGGTGGGTGTGAACGAGGTCACGTCGGCCTTGGTGAGTGTCTTCGAGTCGAGAGTCATGTAGCAATCATCGAGGGCTTCTTCGACTCGGCGCGAGTCGCGGCCCCAGTTGCCATCGTCGGAGAAATTGAAGCCGAAGACGCGGTACGAGTGCCAGTACTCGCCATGGACGTCGGCAGCCCAGGCATAGACCTCGTACCGGCCGGCAGGGAGGTCGAGGGTCTTCGTGGCCTTCCGGAGCAAACGCTGGCCCGAGACGCGCTCCGAATCATCGGTCTCCATCTCCCACACGGGCTCACGGGTGCGCGAGTCGAGGATCCAGGCGTAGGCGATCAACTCGTGTTCCCACCGCGGCCGGACACCGACCGCTTCGATGTCGATCTGCCCGGCGCGCCGGAGTTCGATGCCCTGCACCTGGAGCGCCCCGGGCTCGAACTTCTCGAGGCGGAGCAGGGTCTCGCCCCGGGCGGGTGCGGACAGGCTGGCGAGGCTGGAAACGGTTACAAACGTGGCGAGGGACGAGCGGAAACGACTGGACCTCGACATGGCGTCCCCTCCTGATCGTAGCAACCCGCCTGGATGGAGCGATTCGGCGGCGGGGGCGGCTCTCCCAAGCGTGGATACGCGGGCCTCGTTGCGAAGGTTGCCCGCGCTGGGGCCTGGGGCCGGACTTGGGCGAGCGCGCGTGGGTTCGGTGACCGGGAGTCTTGGTGACCCGTGACCGGGAGTTTACGGAGGCGGCTGGGGCCGGATCGGAGTTCGAGTCCAGAGATCCAGCGGCGAGGTCAAGGTTCGGGCGAAGTTCCGCCTTTTCGGGGCCGGATGCGGCGAATTTCCTCCAAGCGCTGGCGCAGCCGCTGCTCGTAGCCTTCCTCCGTCGGTTGGTAGTAGGTGCGGCCGCCGAGGCTCTCCGGAAGGCAGGACATGTCGGTCAGCTTGTCTTCGTGGTCGTGGGCGTATTGGTAGCCCTTGCCGTAACCCAGGTGGCGCATGAGACCGGTGACCGGATTGCGCAGGTGCAAGGGCACCGGTTCGGCCGCCGTCGTCTTCAGATCCTCCTGCGCCGCTCCGTAAGCGGTGGTGAGCGCATTGGACTTGGGAGCCAGCGACAAGTACACGGCGGCCTGGGCGAGCGCCAGGTTGCCTTCGGGTAGGCCGACGAAGTCGACGGCGTCCTTGGCGGCGACCGCCACGGCCAAGGCCTGCGGGTCGGCGAGACCGATGTCCTCGCTCGCCATCCGCACCAGGCGGCGGGCGACGTAAAGCGGGTCGTCGCCGGACTCGAGCATGCGCGCCAGCCAGTAGAGGGCGGCGTCGGGGTCGGAGTTGCGCACTGACTTGTGCAGGGCCGAAATCAGATTGAAGTGCTCCTCGCCGCTCTTGTCGTAGAGCAGGATCTTGTGCTGCAGCACGTCCTGCAGGATCTCGCCGGTCACGACGCGGCGGCCCTCGGCGTCGGGTCGGGTGCCGAGAACGGCGGCCTCGAGGGCATTGCAAGCGGCCCGGGCATCGCAATTGGTGAAAACCGCGATGCGCTCGAGCAGCTCCTCCGCGATGGAGACCTGTTGGCGTCCGAGGCCGCGCTCTGGATCGGCGAGGGCGCGGCGGAGCAGAGTGACCACCTGCTCGACGCTGAGCCCATGCAGGACGTACACCCGGGCCCGGGAAAGCAGGGGCGCGATCACCTCGAACGAAGGGTTCTCCGTCGTGGCGCCGATGAAGATGATGTTGCCGCGCTCCACGTGCGGCAGGAAGGCGTCCTGCTGCGCCTTGTTGAACCGATGCACTTCGTCGACGAAGACGATGGTGCGGCGTCCATGCCGCCGCCCGCGCTCCGCATCGGCCATCACTGCCTTGATCTCCTTGATGCCGGCGAGCACGGCGCTGAAGGCGACGAACCCAGCGCGTGTCGTGCGAGCGATGATCATCGCCAGGGTGGTCTTGCCGCAGCCTGGCGGCCCCCAGAGGATCATGGAGCCGAGCTCGTCGCCCTCGATCTGGGTGCGGAGCGGCTTCCCCGGCGCCAGCAGGTGCTCCTGGCCGAGGAACTCGTCCAGGGTGCGGGGGCGCATGCGGTCGGCGAGCGGCCCGGGTGCTTTGGCGCTGGACTCGGGCCCCTGAGGCGGGGGCAGCGGGTCGAACAAGGTCATGGATCCCAACCCATGTGCCGGCTGGTCCTGAACGAGCGCAACGGAAAGTCCCGTCGGAGCGTAACAGACACCTAGGAAGCGCGGAAGCGTGGCCGGCGCTTGCCTGCGGCTCGTTGACGCTGGACCCGAACCCGGCGTAACCTGCGGTCGCAGCCCAACCCATCGACCGTCGGCCCCACTCCTGGAACCGACCCATGCGACGCTACGCTTGAGAGAGGTGCCCCCATGAATCGAGGATGTCGTCTTTCCCTCCTGCTCCTGACCCTGGCGCTAGGGTCCACGGCGACGCTGGTGCCCTTCGTCGCCGCCCAGGCGCCCCCGAAACCCCCGGCCGGGATCACCCAGCTCAGCTCGGTGGAAGGCATCACGGAGTACCAACTGACCAACGGTCTCCACGTGCTGCTCTTCACTGATCCCTCCAAGCAAACCTGCACGGTGAACGTCACCTACCTGGTGGGGTCGCGGCACGAGGGCTACGGCGAGACGGGCATGGCGCACCTCCTGGAGCACATGGTGTTCAAGGGCACACCGAAGCACACCAACATCCCGCAGGAGCTCACCGCCCACGGCTGCCGCCCCAACGGCAGCACCTGGTACGACCGGACCAATTACTTCGAGACCTTCGCCGCCACCGAGGAGAACCTCGACTGGGCTCTCGACCTGGAATCGGACCGGATGGTGAACTCCTTCATCGCTCAGAAGGATCTGGCCTCGGAGTTCAGCGTCGTGCGCAACGAGTTCGAGGTGGGAGAGAACTCGCCGCAGAACGTCCTCATCGAGCGCATGATGTCGACCGCGTACCTGTGGCACAACTACGGCAAGTCCACCATCGGCTCGAAGGAAGACATCGAGCGCGTGCCCATCGAGAACCTGCAGGCTTTCTATCGCATGTGGTATCAGCCGGACAACGCCATCCTGGTGGTGGCGGGTAAGTTCGACCAGGCGCGCACCCTCGAGCGCGTCAACGCCACCTTCGGCAAGATCCCGCGCCCGACGCGCAAGCTGCCCAGCACTTGGACCATGGAGCCGGCACAGGACGGCGAGCGTGAGGTCACGCTGCGGCGCGTCGGTGACGTGCAGATGGTGGGGGCCCAGTACCACACCCCGGCGGGGTCGCATCCCGACTTCGCCGCCGTCGATGTCCTCTCCTTCATTCTCGGCGACACGCCCTCGGGCCGCCTCTACAAGGCCCTGGTGGAGCCCAAAAAGGCTGCCTCGGTGTTCGGCTTCGCCTGGCAGTTCCGCGATCCCGGCGCCATCGTGCTGGGCGCCGAGGTACGCACCGAGAACTCCCTCGACGAGGCGCGGGACATCCTGGTGCGTGTCACCGAGGAAGCCGCCTCCAAGGCGCCCACGGAAGAGGAAGTGAAGCGCGCCCGCGACAGCCGTCTCAAGGATTGGGAGACGACGATGCGGAACTCGGAGCGGGCGGCGGTCGAGCTCTCCGAGTGGGCCGGCATGGGCGATTGGCGGCTCTTGTTCATGCATCGCGACCGTCTCGAGACCGTGAAGCCCGAGGACGTTTTGCGTGTAGCCCAGGCCTACTTGAAGCCCGAGAATCGCACCGTGGGTCTGTACATGCCGACGAAGACTCCGGCCCGGGCGCAGGTTCCCGAGACGCCGGACGTGGCGGCCCTGGTACAGGGCTACAAGGGCCGCGAGGCCATGGCCATGGGCGAGGCATTCGATCCGGCGCCGGCGGCCGTGGAGTCGCACGTGGTGCGCGCCACCCTGGAGCCGGGGATCAAGCTCGTGATGGTGCCGAAGAAGACGCGCGGCTCCACCGTCAACGTCGCCATGACCTTCCACCTCGGCGACGAAGCGAGTCTGCAAGGCCGTGGCACCGCTGCCGACCTCGCCGCCAGCATGCTCATGCGCGGCACGAAGAAGAAGACCCGCGAGCAGATCCAGGACGAGGCCGACCGCTTGAAGACGCAGCTCAACGTCTTCGGCGGCGCCACGCAGGTGGGGGCCAACATCGAGACGACGCGGCAGAACCTCGCGGGCGCCCTCCAGCTCGCTGCCGAGGTCCTGCGCGAGCCGTCTTTCCCGCCCGCGGAACTCGATCTCCTGCGCCAGGAGACCCTGGCGGGTCTGGAGGACCAGAAGAGCGATCCGCAGCAGAAGGCGTTCACCACGCTGCAGAAGCACCTCAATCCCTATCCGGCCACGGATCCGCGCTACACCTCGAGCCCGGATGAGGATATCGAGTGGGTGAAGGCGGCGAAGGTGGACGAGGTGAAGGCTTTCTGGCAGGACTTCTACGGCGCCGGCGCCGCGGAGATCTCCCTCGCCGGGGACTTCGACGCCCAGGAAGTGAAGACCCTGGTGCAGCAGCTCTTCGGCGGCTGGAAGAGCAGCAAGCCCTTCAAGCGGATGGTCACGACGTATCAGGATCGACCGGTGATCCGCCAGACGGTGGAAGCTCCGGACAAGGAGAGCGCCGTCTTTGCCGCCGGGCTGCGCCTCAAGATGCGCGACGACGATCCGGAGTATCCGGCGATGGTGCTCGGCAACTTCATGACCGGCGGCGGCTTCCTCAACTCCCGCTTGTCGATGCGCTTGCGCCAGAAGGACGGGTTGTCTTACGGCGTCGGCTCTTTCTTCCAAGCCAGCGCGTTCGATCAGGACGGCTCGTTCGGTTCCTTTGCGATCTACGCGCCGCAGAACTCCGAGAAGCTCGTCACCGCCTATCAGGAAGAGATCGCCAAGGTCCTGGAGAGCGGCTTCACCAAGGAGGAGATCGCCGAGGCCAAGCAAGGTTGGCTGCAGGGTCGCAATGTCTCCCGCTCCAACGACCGGGAGCTGGCGCGGACGCTGGCCAACCGCGAGTTCCAGGGACGCACTCTCACCTGGGACGAAGGTCTGGAGAAGAAGGTGGGGGCGCTCACCAACGAGCAGATCCACGCCGCGATGCGCAAATTCATCGACGGCACCAAGATCTCCTTCGTGCAGGCGGGCGACTGGGCCAAGGCCAAGGCGGAGAAGGAAACCAGCGCCAAGGAGTAGGAATCCCAGCCGCTGCTCCCAGCCGGGAATCCTAGCTGTGAATCTCAGCTGCGAATCCCAGCCGCTGGGGTGAAATCACCGCTGTCGAGAGTCGAAGGCGCGCCTCGAGCGCGCCTTCGCTCTTTTCGGGGTGGCTGAGTCGGAGGTGAAGACCCTAGCCCACCTCACTCCGTCGCCCCGACTGCACCGTAGCCGAGCAGGACCGCGAGCTGCACGAAGACGTTGTAGACGTGGGCGCGCCCACCGGCGACGGGAACCGACGCGTACGAGATCGCGAGCTTGCTCTCGAGAACGAGGCAAGCCCCGTGAGTGACCGCGATGGGTCGCGCCGCGGCGATCGAGGCCGTGGGTCCGGCGACGTAATACCCGCCCCCCAGAGGCCCGCCCGTTTCCGCGAGCATCCGGCCGCGAACGGTGCTCTCGGGGTGCGCGAGCACGAGGCCGGTGCCCACGCGCCACTCGACGCGCTCTCGACGCCACGCCCGCTGCAGCGTCAGCAGATTGAATCCATGCGAGATGCTGAACTTCTCGACCTCCGGGGGGCCGTTGTCCAGGTAGATCTTGTGATGCACGAGATCCAGCTCCCAGGCCTCACCCTGGCGCCAGCGCCCCAGACGGAATTCCCAGGTGATCGGCCGATCGAACGGCTTCGCAGCGTAGCGGGCGGTGATGTCGAGCTCCGACTCCCCGCCCTGGTCGATCCGGAGCGGCATGGGTAGGTTGTAGGGGACTGTCAGTCCCCAGGCGACCCGCCAGCCCGACTGCGCCGCGACCGGAAGCGGGGCGGTCGACACGATGGCGGCGCCGAGGCACGCCACCCTCCGCCTTCTGGAGCAGCGCTCGTTCCTGCTGCCCCTTCCCTTGGCTTTTCCTGGCGGGGCGCCCGCGGCTTCGATGCCACTAGCGTCGCGCGGCCATCCAATCGAGCGACCATGTCGAATCGCCACCGTCGTCTTCTCCCGTGAAGCTGTCGGTGAACACGTCAGAGGTCGATCCGCTCCATTTCGGCCGCGACCCGGTAACCGCGGGTGGTGATGAACTGGCGCGCCTCGCTGTGTGGGTCCAGCGCCGGGTTGGTGTGGTTCAAGTGGATGAAGTGGATCTTGGCGCGCTCCGCCGCGGGAAGCGTGGCGAAGCGCTCCATGCTGCGGGTGATGAAGGGGTGTGGGAAGCCGGTCATGTCGCGGCCGGGGATCTCGCCGTCGGCGTAGAAGGTGGCATCCAAGTACGCTGCGTCCACTTGTCGGATCAGGTCCTCGATGCGGACACCCATGGCGTCCAGTTCCTCCCAGTGGTCGATGTCGGGGAGGAAGAGGACAGAACGCTCGGGCCCCAGGATGCGGAAGCCCACGACCTCGGAATACTCCTGCCGGTGCGGCACGCGGAAGGGGACGACCCGGAGGCGTGCGTTCAGTGTTATCGCGACACTGTCCTGCAAGCCTCGCAACTCGATGTTGCTGCGGCGGACGAGCATCTCCCAAGGGCCGTTGGTGCGCAGGAATTCGAGCAGCCGCGGCATGGCGTACACGGGCACCCCGCGCGCTCCCATCACCTCGTGCCCCAGATGGATCAGGCCGGCGTAGTGACCCACGTGGGCGTGGGTGAGGAAGATCCCGTCCAGGCCGGGGCGCGCCGCCGTGGGGGCGAGGGTGTCGAGGGCGTGCAGCTGCGCCGGGAAGTCGGGGGTCGCTTCGAACATCCAGCGCTGCGAGGAGGCGGGATCGATGAGGCCGAGGCAGACGACTTTGTGGCGCGCTGCCGGATCGTTCCAGCCCGGGTGATCGAGGCTCCCTGCTTGCGGCACCCCGCCGTCCTGGGCGATGCCGAGTACCACGACATACGGTGCCTTGGTTCCGGTTTGCGTTTCGGCAGGAGGAGAGGCGTCGTTCGCTGCGCCTAGCGCGCTGGCCGAGCTCGCCGCGGTCGCACCCAACGTGAGCGCCAAGAGCGCCAGCGCCGCGAGGCGGCGGCCGTAGGCGACGATGTGCTTCCCCCAGCCCAGCCTCTGATGCACGCGGTTCGACAGGCGCCGCGACGGTGTGGGCGTGTCCCACTGCCGCGCTGGCGTCGAGAGCCGCGCGATCTCCAACCCGGCGCCGGCGAAGGTCTTCCGCAACGTCGCCGGGGTGAAGAACCAGAAGTGGTGCTCCACCGAGTAGTGCTTCCACGGCTGGCGCTTGAGACCGAGACGGCTCTGCAGGTTCTTGAGATGCGAGGAGAGGCTGGCGAGGTTGGGAACCTCGACACGCACGACACCACCTGGACGGAGCAGCCCGGCGACGCGGCGCAATGCCGCCACCGGGTCGCGCACGTGCTCGAGGACGTGGTTGAGCACGATGCAATCGAAGGCGCCGAGATCGAGCTTCGCCTGCTCGAGCGTGGCATGCTGCACCTGGAGTCCGAGTCTTTCGCGCCCGTGGCGCACCATCTCCCCGGCCACATCGATCCCTTCCGCCTGCCAGCCTCGCGCGCCCGCGACTTGCAAAAGCGTGCCCTCCCCGGCGCCGACGTCGAGAAAGCGGCGGGGGGCGCGTGGGGGCGCGGTGTCCCGCTGCCCGTCCGACGGCGACGCCGACACGGATTCCACGCCTGCAGCGCGATGTGCGGCCGGCGCGAGGATGGCCTCCACTTCGTCGAGCAACAGGGAGAAGATGCGGCGGCGGGATTCGGCCTCCCGCTGCGCGCTGGCGAAATAATCGGTGCCGTACATCTCGCTGCCGGTCTGTTCGATGTCGGGGTACGTCGAAGCGAACTGGAGGCCGCAGCCGCAACAGCGGACGACCTTCGTCGCGCCGATCTCGAAGAGCGGTGCGACGCCTCGACCGGTGCAGAGGGGACAGGCCTGCGCCCGAGAACCCGAGCTCACAGAGTCCCTGCCATGACCACGGGTCCAGCCGGTGCGGTGGGATTGGGCGAGCCGCCCTTGGCTTCGTAGGAAACCGCGAAGGCCGAGATATCCGCCGGCACGACGACTCGCGTCAGTCGCATGAAGGCGCGCCCACCCGTTTCCACCTGGATGACACCGAGGCTGCGCGGCCCGTGCGGGCCGATGGCCCAGAGCTGGAAGTCGTGCCCGGGCTCGAGCTGCAGGTTCTCCAGGACGACGACCGCACGTTGCGCCGAGGGATCGTAGAGCGCCCAGCCGGAGAGGCCAGCGCGATCCTGCGTCGTGGCGGCGAGGATGGCGGTGCGCGCCGCGGGCGAGGACATCGTCGCCGCCCAGCGCTGCTCCTCGGCGAGATGGTCTTCGAGACGGGCCTGCTGTTGGCGCAGCGCCACCGTTTCGCTCTCGAGCCGGCGCACCGTGCGCTGCTCCACGATGCCGAGAAGAGCTGCCGCCAGCGCCGCGGCCCAGCCGAGGGCGGCGACGAACGGGATGCGCACGATGCGGCGGTCACTCCGCTCTCGCTCCGTGTCGAGACGCTGAATCCGCGTCGGTGGGGGCAGCGGCGGGGGATACGCGGACTCCTCGGCAGCCCTCTCGACCCTCTTCGCTTTCTCTTCCTTCGCTCC
>DASRJW010000095.1 GCA_035649275.1 Candidatus Krumholzibacteriia bacterium | reverse complement strand
AAGAGACCGCGCGCCGCCGCAGCCTGGAGGCGCGCCATGGCGTCGCCTGGTGCAGCGGTCCTGGCAGTGGCCCCGGTGGCGGCTCCGGCGGCGGGAGCGGCCACGGCAGCGGTCCCGCTCACCTCGATGCGAGCGACGAGCGTGTCCGCCTGCGGGAAGAAACAGAGCGTCGCGTTGCAGCCCTGATAGCGGAGGACGGCGCGAACGGGGCCGCTCCAACCCGGGCGCAAGCGGGCGACGAACTCCGTGTCGTGCTTGTAGACGGCGAGCTCGCGCTCCTCGAAGGGGTCGAACTTGACCTCGGCAGCCGGAGCCTCGATCTCCACCACCTCGTATCCAGGCGAGGGGAGGATCTCGAGCCCACTGCGTTCTTGATAGACCCAGGTTCCCTCCGGGACCTGGAGCAGGAAGCGCAGCTCCACCTCGGAACCGGCGGCGGCGCTGTCCGGAGCGCTGGCGATCCGGGTGGAAAAAGGAGAGATCGGCGTCCCCGTATCGGCACCGGCGAAGGGGTTCTCGGCCTCGCCCGGAGGGGCGGCCCAGGCGCTCTGGTGCAGGCAGACGAGGAGGAGAAGGAGAGCCAGGCGTTTTCTCATGGTCCCGTGAACCCCCAGGAGGAGCGAAGATTCCCGCCGCCGGGCCAGCCTACGATGCCGGCGCCACACTGGTCCAGGATCTCTTGAATTGGTCGAAACGAGCCAGCCAACCCGTTGTATCGATGTGCGATCATTGCCGGTTCTAACAGACCCATGAAGCGTCGCCCGCGTCCAGCGCTTGTGCTAAGGTGGCGGCGCCCGAGGGCGCCAACGTGACGCAAGCGTCGTAGCGCGCCGCGGAAGGAATCCTCTGCGTCCGGGGGCGGGGGTAGGGAGCGACGGAGTCGATGGCGATCAGCAATCGCAGCGAGAACTTGGAAGCGGAGATCCGCGCCGGGGCACTGCCACGTCACCTGGCCATCATCATGGACGGCAACGGGCGCTGGGCCCGGAAGCGGCACCTGCCCCGCATCGCCGGACACACCTCGAGCCGCGAAACGGTGCGACGCGTGGTCCGCTCCTGCGCCAGGCTCGGGATCCCGACGCTCACGCTCTACACCTTCTCGCAGGAGAACTGGAAGCGCCCGCACCTGGAAGTGCAGGCGCTGATGAAGCTGCTGGAAGAAGTCCTGGAGAGCGAATACCTGGAGCTCGACGACAACAATATCCGCCTCACCTGGATGGGGAACGTGGACGTGCTGCCCGAGAGCACCCGACGCAAGCTTCACGACACCGCGAAGCGATTGTCCGACAACACCGGCATGATCCTCAACCTGGCCCTCTCCTACGGCGGCCGCCGGGAGATCGCCGACGCGGCCCGGGCGCTGGCGTCGGCCGTGGCGGCAGGGACCTTGCGGCCGGAGCAGATCGACGAGGACCTCTTCGCGCGGCATCTCTATCGACCCGAGCTCCCGGAACCCGATTTCCTCATCCGCACGAGCGGCGAACAACGCATCAGCAACTTCCTCCTCTGGCAGCTGGCGTACACCGAGCTCTACTTCACCGACGTGCTCTGGCCGGACTTCTCCGAGGAAGACCTCCTGCTCGCCCTGCGGGAGTTCCAGAGCCGGGAGCGCCGCTTTGGCGGCACCGCCTGATCAGGAGACGCGGCCGTCCGCACGGCAGCGTCTCGCCGGCCTGCGCCACCGTGCTCTCGCTGCCGTCGTGCTCGTCCCCGCGATGCTCGTCCTCGCCTGGCGCGGTGACGAGTACTTCGTCCTCCTCGTCATGCTCCTTCTCTTTCTCGGCATGATCGAACTCCTGCGCATGCAGCGGGCCAAGGGAGTGGAGCCCGACGCTTTCGTGGCCGGCGGCGCGGCGCTGCTCCTGCCCTGGGCGATGTACGGACGCGACGGCGCGCTGGCGGAGCCCGCCTTGGCGCTGCTCTTCGGCGCCGCGACGCTCCGCGCCTTGTGGCGCGGGAAGACGCAGAACGCCATGCCGAGCCTGGCGGCGACGCTGTTCGCCGTCCTCTACGTGGGTTGGCTGGGCGCGCACCTGGTGCGCCTGCGCGAGTTGCCGGGGTGGCTCGGACGCGACCCGGTCGAGGGTTTCCGCTTCGTCTTCTTGGCGCTCCTCTTCACCTGGGTGTCCGACACCGCGGCGTACTTCTTCGGCACGCTGTTCGGCCGCCACCGTCTGGTGCCGCGGGTGTCGCCGGGCAAGTCGTGGGAGGGGGCGATCGCCGCTCTCGCCTGCACCGCGGCAGCTGGCAGCATCGCGGCGGCGACTTTCCTGCGCGCTTTCCTCGCTCCCTGGGCCGGGGCGCTGCTGGGCTTCCTGGCGAGCGCCGTGGGTCAAGTGGGAGACTTGCTGGCCTCGCTGCTCAAGCGGGATGCGGCGGTGAAGGACACCTCGCATCTCATTCCTGGGCATGGTGGTGTGCTCGATCGCTTCGACAGTTTGTTGCTCGTGGCGCCGTTGCTATACTGGCTGCTGCGCTCTCTCGTGTTCTGATGCGCGGTCGTGAGGTTTCCATGCAGCACATCATTCTCCTCGGCGCCACCGGATCCGTCGGTCGCCAGACGCTCGACATCGTGCGCGAGCATTCCGACCGCCTGCAGGTGGTGGCGATGAGCGCCGGGAGCAACGTGGAGCTCTTCGCGCGCCAGGTCGAGGAGTTCCAGCCGCAGCAGATCGCCATCGCCGATGGCGAAGCCGGCGAGCGTTTCTTGGCGGTCCATTCCGAGTGGCGCTCGCGTTGCCTCGGCCTCGGTGCCGAGGCAGTGAGCACTCTCGCCACGCAACCGGCGGACATCGTCGTCAACGCGCTTCTCGGCTACGCCGGTCTCCGTCCTACCCTTGCTGCTCTCCAGACTGGAACGGATGTTGCTCTCTCCAACAAGGAGACTTTGGTCGTAGCCGGGGAGCTCGTGCGGCAAGCGGCGGACAGCACGGGCGCCCGCCTCCTTCCCGTCGACAGCGAGCACAGCGCGATCCATCAGTGCCTTCGCGCCGGCCAGCTTCACGAGGTGCGCCGGCTGGTCTTGACGGCTTCGGGCGGTCCTTTCCGCACGCACAGCCGGGCGGAGATGCGGGGGATCACGCCCGCCGAGGCATTGCGGCACCCGACCTGGTCCATGGGCGCGAAGATCACCATCGATTCGGCCACCTTGATGAACAAGGGGCTCGAGGTCCTGGAAGCGCACTGGCTGTTCGACGTAGGCTACGACCGCATCGACATCCTGGTGCACCCCGAGTCGGTCGTGCACTCCCTGGTGGAGTTCGAGGATGGCTCGGTGATCGCGCAACTGGGGGCGACGGACATGCGTCTACCCATCTGGTACGCCTTGCATGCGCCGGAGCGGCCGCCGGCGGCGTTCGCTCGGCTGGACCTGGCGGCGGTTAGGGCGTTGCACTTCGAGCCGCTGGACCGCGAGCGTTTCCCCTGCGTCGATCTGGCGCTGCAGGCGGGCGGGCGCGGCGGCGTCTTCCCGGGTATCCTGAACGCGGCGAACGAGGTGGCCGTGGCGGCGTTCCTCGAAGATCGCCTCCGTTTCCTGGAGATCCCGGAGCTGATCGCCGCGGTGCTGCGCGAAGCGGAGACGAATACGGCGCTGCCGCCGGCGCTCAGCCTCGAGTCGTTGCATCGGGCCGATGCGTGGGCGCGTGAAGCCGCGGCTCGCTACGTCCTGCAAGCTTGCTCCACGGGAGAGCGTTCATGCTGACCACGCTGTTCGCCGCTGCCCTCGTCATCGGGCCGGTCATCGTCTTCCACGAGTTCGGTCACTTCCTCGTGGCCAAGCTGGCGGGTATCTACGTCAAGACCTTCTCGGTGGGCTTCGGGCCCAAGCTGCTCAAGCTGCGCTTCGGGGAGACGCAGTACGCCATTTCGGCGATCCCTCTCGGCGGCTACGTGAAGATGGCCGGCGACACCGCCGAGGCGCCGCAGCCGACGCCAGGCGCGGCGACAGGGACAGCGGAGTCGAGCGGCACGCTGGGGACCGCCGCCGGCGCCGTGGCGGAGACCAAGGCGGCAGCGAAACCCGCCGGCGAGGCCATGCTCTACGCCCGCGACGAGGTCGACGACGCCTCCATTCCGGAGCATCGCTACTTCCGCAACAAGTCTCTCGCCGTGCGTCTCGCCGTGGTGACCGCAGGTCCGATCGCGAACTTCGTCCTCGCCTTCATCGTCCTCGCCGCGGTGCTGCATCACGAGGGCCTGCGAGTGCCGCCATCGACGACGCTGGGCGAGCTGGCGCCGGACAGCAAGGAGTACGCCGCCGGTCTGCGCGGCGGCGACGAGATCCTGCAGGTGAACGGTCGCCCGGTGACGCACGCCTTGGACCTGCAAGAGGCCCTGGACGTTCAAGGCGAGGCTCCCTTCACCGTGGCGCTCCGCCGCGCCGGGCGCGACACCACGCTCACCCTCGCCGGTGTGCAGCGCGACGGCGATGCCGTGGTCTTCCCGCTGTTGCCGACACGGATGGACTCGCGCCTCGGCCTGGTGAAGAAGGATGGACCGGCGTGGCGGGCCGGACTGCGGGCCGGAGACCGCATCGTCGAGATCGACGGCCAGCCGGTGCGTTTCTACGACCAGCTCGCCGACCTGATCAATCCGGCCATCGGCAAGGAACTGCTCATCGTCTGGGAACGCGACGGCCAGCGCCTGAGCGCCAAGGTCGTCCCGGAAAGCGACGAGGTCCTGGTCGAAGGCAGCGACACACAAACCCGCACTCTCGGGCGCATCCAGATCGAGCCGTATCAGCTGGCGCTTCCCGTCGGCTGGGGCATGGCCGCCAAAGAGAGCATGCTGCGCTGCGCCGACTTCGTCGGCGACACGCTGCGCTTCCTCGGTGTGCTGGTGCGGGGCAAGGCGACGAAGGACGCTCTCGGGGGCCCCATCCGCATCGGACAAGTGGCGGGCTCGGCGCTGCGCTGGAGCGCCTCCAACCTGCTCTACTTCCTGGCCTTCTTCAGCGTGAATCTGTTCCTGCTCAATCTCCTGCCCATCCCCGTGCTGGATGGGGGACACGTGCTCTTCATCCTGATCGAGGCCGTGCGCGGCCAGGCGCTTTCGGTGCGGACGCAGGAAGTGCTGCTCAAGATCGGGGTCTCGGCGCTGCTCGCCTTGATGGGCTACGTCGTTTTCAATGATCTCGTGCGCGTGTTCACGCACTGAACCGCTTCAACGGCCGGGTACGGGTGTGCGGGCGCTGGGCGGTGGCTCCGGCGCTTGCGGCGGCAGGAGCGGCAGCAGGGTGTCACCGCGCGCCACGCTCCACCACACCGAGGGTGTCGCCTCCAGCTCCTCCAGCCGCGCGGTGATGGCGCCGTACACGAGCTCCCAGCGCAAGGGCTGCCGCGACAGAGCTTCGAGGGCCTGCCGGACGGCGACGGTGTCCACCTGGGAGGAGAGGTGCCCCAGCACCGCCGCGGTGGAATCCGGGGTGCGGGCGTGCAGGGCTTGCAAGACCGTGAGGCGCACGTATGTCTGGACCAAGGCCTGTTCCTCGGGTCCGAGGGGTGCCGGAGCCTTTTCGGCCTCGCAGGAGAGCAGGCAGGCGAGGATCCCGAGGATCCGGCACGCCCCTCGCAGCGACCTCGAGCGAATCTTCCTCTTGAGCTGCAAGCCACGTCCCATCAATGGGTTGACTCCGTTTCATGGGACGGCTTCTGGCTTGCCGGCACCGTCCTGGTTGGCCTAGTGTAAGCAATGGGCGAGGTTCGGGGGAGCTTCTCCGCATGTGAGAGGGGTGCACATCATTGCCGCATCCCCGCGGGTGGATGGGTCGGTCAGGGTGCCGTGCGGTTTTCCTGCTCGCATGCATTCTCGGGAGCTTCCCGCCGCCGCCGGCGGGGGCTCAGGTTTTCGAGGAACCCCGTATCGAGCGCATCGAATGCGTCGGCAACCAGGCCTTCGACGACGAAACGCTCGAGGCGCAGATGCTCCTGGAATTCCCCAGTTGGCTCCGTCCCTTCCGCTCCAAGCCGCGCTACCGGCGCAACGTCTTCCCCAAGGAGATGCGCCGGATCGAAGCCTTCTACCGCCGGCAAGGCTTCGGCGGCGCTTCGGTCTGGCTCGACTCCCTGATCGCGCTGTCGAAGCCGCCGAAGCCGGGAACGAAGCCCCGGGGCGAGGAGAAAGTCGCCCTCGTCCTCGGCGTGCGCGAGGGGCCTCGGACCCTGCTGCGGGAGGTCCGTTACACGCCCCAGCAAGTGCTCAGTCTGGAGGAGCTTCGTCGCTCCACTCCCATCGAACCGGGGCACCCCTATCCCTTCGGCGCCGCCCATCGCGGCCACCTGACGCGAGCGCTGCGCATCGCCTATCTGTCGCGAGGCTACCTCGGGGTGTCCGTCGCCGACAGCACCATTCTGGCCGCCGATTCGACCGAGGCCGTGCTCTACTTCAAGATCGAGCCGGGCCCGCAGTACCACATCCGCAACGTGCGCATCGCCGGGAACGAGCAGACCGGCGCCGACGTCATCCACCACGAGCTCACCTTCGCGCCCGGTGAGGTCTACGACTACACCCGGGTGCAGGAGAGTGAGCAGAACCTCTACAGCACTGTGCTTTTCCGCCGCGTCACCATCCGTGAGGAGAGCCTGGATGCACCCCGGCGCAGCGTCGACATCGCCGTGCGCGTGGAGGAGCGGAAGATGACCTTCGTCGAAGGCTCCGTGGGCATCGGCCGACGCAACAATTACGAAGCCCACGCCATCGGGCGCTTCGGCCTGCGCAACCTCTGGGGCCGCGGGCATGCCCTCGAATGGCAGAGCACGGTCTCCTACGACCTGGAACAGGGAGGGGACAACTACTTCGTCGAGCAGCGCATGCGCTACGTGGACCGCTATTTCTTCGGCGCGCCAGTGCGCCTGGTGCCGCAGCTGGCCTACTCGATCGACCGCCGCAGCGACGACGTGGAGCTTAACCGCGTACGCTTCGATCTGCCGGCGTTTTGGAAGGGCGGGCGCTACACCCAGCTCTCCTTCGGTCCCTTCGCCTCCTTCACCACCACGACCCTGGAGGAGGAATCGGACGACCTCCTGGAGACCAGGGCGCTCACCTTCGGGGTCTCCCGGAACAGCACGGACAACCTCTTCGATCCCCATCGTGGCGACGTGCGCTCCCTGTCGCTGCAGCGGGCCGGCTTCGGCGGCGACAACCATTTCAACCGCGTCACCGGCTCTTTCACCCGCACCCAGCGCCTCGGTCCCACGGTCCTGGCATTCGGCTTGCGGGCTGGTTGGGTCGAATCCTTCGGCCCGAGCCGGGAAGCGTCGGCAGCGGATATCGGCATCGCTGGCGTGCCCTTCGAGTTCCTCTTCCAAGCCGGGGGAAATACCACGGTGCGCGGCTTCGACAACAATTCCCTCGGCCCTCTGCTCACCATCACCCGGGTGACCGCACCCGGGGAAGCAGCCGTGGTGGATACCTTCCAGGTGCATGCGGGAACGACGCTCCTTCTCGGGAACGCGGAGCTGCGCGTGCCCTTGCCGCTTTTCGGCTTGATCAACCTGGGGAGCGTGGTGTTCCTCGATGCGGGGAACGTCTGGCGCGACACGGAGACCCTGGGCAGCGCCCGCTTCGGACTCCACTTCGACGACCCCTATGCGGGGCCCGAAGACATGCGTTACAGCTACGGCTTCGGTCTGCGCTACGGGACCCCCTTCGGGCCCATCCGCGTCGACCTCGGGTTCCCGATCAAGCGCAATGGCAGGCGGATCGTGCATTTGGGGATCGGCCATGCATTCTGAAGCAGCGAAGGAGACGTCGTGACCAGGCTGCGCCGCAAGCATGCGGTCGTCCTGTTCGCCGCCGTGGTGGCGCTGGGGACCCTGTGGTACCTGCTGCGCTTCACCCCGATCGTCTCCGATCAGGTGGGACGCGCCTTCACCAGCAATCTGCTGCAAGAGCGCGGCTACCGCCTGGTGCTCGGGCGGGTGCGTGGCAATCCGCTGGGGAAGATCGCGGTGGACGAGGTGCGACTGCTGCGCGACCGGCCGGGTGCCTCCGAGGTGGCGCGCCTGCGTGGTTTGGAGCTGCGTCTCGATTTCTGGCAGCTGTTGCGCGGCCGGGTGAAGGTGCACCGGCTGCGTCTCCTGGAGCCCGTGGTGCAGCTCGGCGCCGAGGACCTGCACTGGCAACGCCGCAAGGACTTGCCGAGCGGGCCCCCGCCGCCGCCGCTGCACCTCGCGGGTGTGGAGATCGTGGGCGGTCGAGTGGAGTTTCCCCTCGACTCGCTGCGCACGCTCTGCCTCGTCGACCTCGAGACCGAGGTCGCCTTGGAGGTGGAAGGCGGCTCGAGCCGTCTGCAGGTCGAGCGCTTCAGCGCTGGCTTGCCCCTGCAATCCCTGGTCGTGCTTCAAGGCGCGGGAAACCTCACCTACGGGTCCGAGGGGTTGCAGGTCGAGGCGGCGCGCCTGCAGACGTCGCGGTCGCAGGTGACCGGTGTGGCCACCTATCGGGGCAGCCCGCGCACCTTGCACCTGAATGGCGAGGCAACGAAGTTCGACCTCGCCGATCTCGACAGCCTGGTGCAGCTGCCGGTGGGGGGAACGCTCACCGGTCCCTTCGAACTCCAGTGGAGTCCGCAGGCGATCGCGTTCACCGGGACATGGTCCGGGGAGTACGCGGCCCATGCCTTGGATTCGGTGCAGGTGGATCTGCGCTGGACGCCGGCGAAATTCACCCTCCGCCGGGCGGAGGGTCGCCTGCAGACGAGCCGCTTCGCTCTCAGCTTGGAAGCGGAGCACGAGGCGCTCCACGGCCGCGCGCAGCTGCAGGACTTCGACCTGCGGGCCTGGAGATCGGACCTTCCCGTGAGCCGCCTGGAAGCGCAGCTGGAGTTCTCGCGCCGCAGCCCAGGGGATTCCTTGCAGCTACGAGCGGCGCTCGGGCCGAGCGACCTGGCCGGTGTCGCCATCACCAAGGGTCACGGTCGTGCTGCCATCCTCGGCCGGTCGGCTTCCTGCCGCGAGATCCAGCTGGAAACGGCGCGCGGCGTGCTGCATGGCGAGGGGACGCTGCAGGGCCAGGCGGTTTCCTTCTCCTGGGAGCTGGAGGCGGATGACGTCGCCGGCTTCGCCAAGCCTCTCGGCCTCGGGTCTTTGCATGCCGCAGCGGATCTGCAGGGGCAGATCGAGGGCACCCTCGATAGCTTGGGCTGCATCGCCGCGGGGGACTTCGCCACGCTGCGCTACGGCAGTCTCGCCGCCGAGCGTGGCGTGATCGATCTCCAGGCCAGTCGTCTGTTCCCCGTTCCGGCGGTGGAAATGGACGTGCGCGCCGAAGGCCTGGCGCTCGGCGGGCGGAAGCTCGGTCGACTCACCTCGCTCATGAGCTATGACGGCGAGGCGCTGCATCTGGAGCGCGCCGAGGTAGCGGCAGTCGACACCTCGGTCACTGTGGCTGCCTCGTTCCGCACCTTGGCGCGGGACTGGAACGGCGATCCCCGCCCGGCGCAGCTCCTGTCCTTGCATACGGCGCTGATCCAGATCGGGGGACAGGAGTTCCGCGTCGAGGAGCCGGCGAGCTTGTGGTGGTCCGGGCGCGCGACCCGCGTCGATTCGCTGCGGCTGCTGTCACGGAGCGGCGGCGCGCGCATCGACGGCGTGCTCGACCTCGGCGCCAACCGAGTGGACGCGCGCACCGAAGTCCGCGACTTCGACCTCGGCTTCCTGTCGCAGCTGGCGGGGGCGCAACAACCCCTCGCCGGCACCGGGACCGGCTGGCTCGAAGTGCACGGCCGGCTCGACGCGACCCAGGTGGATTCGCGTCTCGCCGTCCGCGCGGGTCGCTGGCAGGCGCTGGAGGTGGACAGCGTGCGGGTGGACTTGCAGAGCGACGCCTTCGGCAGCTCGCTCCGCAGTGTCAGCGCTTACACCCCATTCGGAGGCATCCGGGTGAACGGGCGCATCGCCTATCTACCGTCTCTCTCGCGCTGGCTGCGCGGCGCTTCGGGCCCCGGAGAACCCGAAGCCTTCTCCAAGGCGGCGCTGGAGCTCCATGTCGAAGTGGACGACCTGGCTCTGGAGCCGTTCTGGCGCGGCTTGCGCGGCCTCCAGGCCCCAGCACCCTGGGAAGCGCGGCTCACCACGAAGCTGGATGTGGAAGGTAGCCTCGGTGATCCACGCCTCGGCGCCAGCGGCGCGGCACGCGCACTGCACCTGCGGCGCGGCATCGAAGTGGATTCGCTGCGCTTCGAGGCCCAGTACGCTGGCGGTTCGTTGCGCGTGCCGCACCTGAAGGCACACGCCGCTGGGGCCAGCGTCGATGTCGAAGGGCAGCTGCCGCTCACGTTGCATCTGCTGCGCGGGATCAAGCTGCGGCGCGAGGAGCCGGTCGACGCCGATCTGGTGTTGCTGAGCAGCAGCTTCGCCGTCGTGCCCCGCTTCATCTCGTTCTTCGAACCGGCGCCACAGGGAGTGCCGCCGGGGACGGTGGAGGCGACGCTGCACCTGGGAGGCACGCTGGCAAAGCCGAAGCTGAACGGCAAGCTGCTGGTCGCTGGTGCCGGTTTCACCCTGGCGAATCTCGAGGAGGTCTATTACGACGTGAACGCTACGGGGAACTTCGTCGACGACACTCTGGAGTTGGGGGAGATCCACGGCCGCACCGGTCCCAATGGCTGGGTGCGGGGCAGTGGCTGGGTGCGCTTCGCCGGACTCGCCGTTTCCGATTACGCCCTGGCCTTCGACGCCGACCACGTCCCCGTCTACAGCATTCCCGATATCGCCGCGATCGTGGGCGGCCACATCGACATCCATGCGGTGCATCTCTTCGAAACGGCGGCGCCGATTCCGGAGTTCAAGGGTTCCTTGCAGGTGCGCGACGCGGAAATCACCCGCGAGTTCACCGAAGGGCGCGGGGAAGGCAGCTTGCTCGAACCGACCGACCGGCCGGAGTGGCTGGCGGACGTCGCCATCGAGGCACCGGGCCGGGTCTGGGTGCACAACTCCAACGCCGATGCCGAGCTGGCGGGGAACGTGCAGATGCTGCGCACCACCGCGGGGCTGGACGTGACCGGGCGCGCCACCGTCAAGCGCGGGCATTACTCCGCTTACCTCGAGAAGTTCGAGATTACCCGGGGCGAGCTCGATTTCAGCCGCAACCCCGGCTGGGAACCGGACCTCGACCTGGAGGCGCGGCGCGGCCGGGTGAACGAGCGTATCTACGTCCAGCTCACCGGAACGCCCAGCCAGCCGCAGCTCGTCTTCACCTCCGACAACCGGGAGACCTCGGCGGAGCTGCAGCAGATCCTCATGGCGGACATCCGCAACGATCCCTCCAACGTGGCCACCACGGTGGTGGAAAACGTCTTCACCGATCTGGGTTACCTGGATTCGATCAGCATCGATCCGGCGAGCTCGCGCCAGCCCGTGGCGGAGGGGCAGCAGGCACCGCTCATCAGCGCCTACAACGTTTCCGCCGGCTGGGCGGTCTCGGATCGGGTGTTCGTCACCTACACCCGCGGCCTCAACCAGAGCGATCTGAACCAGCGTGTCGCCGTCGAGTTCGACGTGCTCCGCGGCCTGCTGCTGGCGTCGAGTTGGGAGATCCGTTACATCCCCAGCCCGGAGCTGCTCTCCGACGCGGCGCAGAACGCCTTCAACGTCGACGTCAAGTTCCGCCACGAGTACTGAGCCTCGAGCCGCAGCTTCCGCCCCTCTCGCCCCTCGACAGCCGTGGCGTTCTATGGAATGATGCGAGTGTAGACCCGCTGCCTCATTCCCTCCCCGAGAGAGCCGGAGACCCGAGAGGAGCTTCTCCCGTGCTGGAGCAGCTGAACGCCGAGCAACAGCAGGCGGTCACCGCCGGTGCCGGGCCGCTGCTCGTCTTGGCGGGAGCGGGGAGCGGCAAGACGCGCGTGCTCACCACGCGCATCGCCCACCTCATCCAGGAGCACCGGGTACCGCCCTATCGCATCCTGGCCTTCACCTTCACCAACAAGGCGGCGCGGGAGATGCGCGAGCGCGTCGAGCGCCTCCTCGGCTCGCAAGCCCTCGATTGCTGGCTCGGCACCTTCCATGCGACGGGAGTGCGTATCCTGCGCCGCGAGGCCCAGCGACTGGGCTGGGAGCGCAACTTCGCCATCTACGACACGGGTGACAGCGAAGCGGTATTGAAGGAGGTCCTCGGCGCCCGGGCCTTGCCGCGGCACGTGAGCCCCGCCGAAGTGCGTCAGTGCATCAGCCGCTGGAAGAACGAAGGCCTCGGGCCCCGCGAGGCCGCCGAGGCCGCCGGCGACGCGGTGGAGCGCGTCATGGCGGCGGCTTACGCCGAGTACGATCGGGCGCTCCGCCGTTGCAACGCTTTCGATTTCGACGATCTCATCGTCCGGCCGGTGCAGCTCTTCGAGGCCGAGCCGGACGTGCTGGAGCATTGGGCGGGGCGCTTCCTCTACGTCCTGGTCGACGAGTTCCAGGACACCAACGGCATCCAGCTGCGTTTCATCGAGCTGCTCGCCGGGAAGCACGGCAACCTCTTCGTCGTCGGTGACGACGACCAGTCCATCTACGGCTGGCGCGGGGCGCGCATCGACAACATCCTCGACTTCGATCGCCGCTTCCCGCGGACGCAGGTGATCCGGCTGGAGCAGAACTACCGCTCCACCGCCAGCATCCTCGGCGCCGCCAACGGGCTCATCACCCACAACCGGGGCCGCCGCGGCAAGACCCTGTGGACGGCACGCCAGGGTGGCGAGCTGCTGCGGCTCTGGCCGTGCGCGGACGAGGAGGAAGAGGGCACGCGCGTCGTCGAGCTGGTGCAACGCTTGAGCGGCGACGGCCGGCCGCGGGGCGATGTGGCCGTCCTCTATCGCACCAACGCCCAGTCCCGCGCCTTGGAAGATGCCCTGCGGCGCTCCAACGTGCCCTACCAGATCGTGGGCGGCACCCGCTTCTACGAGCGCCGCGAAGTGCGCGACGTGGTGGCCTACCTCAAGGCGATCGACAACCCGGCGGATGCGGTGGCTTTGCAGCGCATCCTCAATGTGCCCCGCCGCGGCATCGGCGACACCTCGGTGGAGAAGCTGCAGGCCCTGGCGCTTTCCCGCGAGATCGGCCTCGGGCCGGCGCTGGCACACGCGGCGGAGGCGGGTCTGGCGGCGACGGCGGCGAAGCGCGTCGGCGACTTCGCCAGGCTCCTCTCGGAGCTGCGGGCACTGGCCGAGCGCGAGACCTGCGTCGCCGTGGTGAACGCGGTCCTGGAAGCGACGAACTATCTCGCCTATTTGCGCCAGAGCGATCCCGCCACCTACGAAGCGCGGCGGGAGAACGTGGAGGAGCTGGTGTCGGCGGCGCAAACCTTCAAGGACGAATCGGACGATCCAAGCCTGCGGGCTTTCCTGGAGGAGATCTCGCTCCTCACCGACATCGATGCGCTGCAGTCGAGCGGCGATCAAGTCATCCTAATGACGCTACATTCGGCCAAGGGCCTCGAGTTCCCCGTGGTCTGCATCACCGGCCTCGAGGAGCGCCTGTTGCCGCACGCTTCGAATCTCGAAGAGCTCGCCAGCCTGGAGGAAGAGCGCCGGCTTTTCTACGTCGGGATGACCCGGGCCCGGGACGCGCTGCATCTCTTCCATGCCCACCACCGCCGTCGCTTCGGCAACTACGAGCCCATGATGCCGTCGCGCTTCCTGGGCGAGATCCCGGCGGCCTCTGTCGAGGTGATGGAAGCGCCGGCGCCGGCGCGCCGCCCCCGCTGGGCGCCGGAGCAGCCGTCGTGGCGGAGCTATGCGGAGGGCAACCCGGACAGCTTCTGGCAGGAGCAACGTCTCGCGCCGGAGCTGGAGCGCGCCCCGGAACCCGTGGGTTTCGAAGACGAGTTCTCGCAGGAGGAAGTGCACCTGGTGCCGGGGCTCCGGGTGCGCCATGCGCGCTTCGGCGAGGGCGTCGTGCAGGCCGTCGAGGGGCGCGGGGAGATGATGAAGGTGAAGGTCCTCTTCGGCCGCAACACGGTGAAGAAGTTTGTCGCCCGCTACGCGCATCTCGTCCCGGTGCGCTGACGCAGAAAGGAGAGAAACCATGTCGGAGAAGACCACCCTCGTCACCACCGAACACGTTCGCTACTTGGCAGCACGCACGCGCCAGGAGGACGCGTTCCTCCGCGATCTCAAGACCGCGGCGCTGGCCCTCGGCATCCCGCCCATCTGGATCGCGCCCGAACAGGCGAGCTGCATGCAGATCCTCCTGCGCCTGATGGGTGCGCAAGAAGTGGTCGAGGTGGGGACCCTGGCGGGGTATTCCGCCATCGCCATGGCGCGCGGGCTGGGATCGGTCGGGCGGGTGCGTACGATCGAGATCGATCCCGCCCACGCCGACTTCGCCGAGGAATGGATCGGAAAGAGCGACGTCGCCGGCCGCGTGGAGGTGCTCCGCGGCAACGCGGCGACCATCCTGCCGGAGCTCGCCACGAATTCCGCCGACGCTGCCTTCCTCGACGCCGACAAGCCGGGTTACGCGTTGTACCTCGAGCAGTGCTTGCGGATCGTCCGTCCTGGCGGCCTCATCATGGTGGACAACGCCTTCGCTTTCGGTCACCTCTTCGACACCCAGTCGGAGGATCCCAATGTGGCCGCAATTCGAGCCTTCAACGATCGCCTCGCCGCCCAGTCGGGCCTGCAAGGCGTCATCGTCCCTATCGGCGATGGCCTCTGGGTCTGCGTCAAGGATTGAGGCTCGACGACGCCAGTCCTCGTGACCCGAGCCGCGCCGTCAGCGCGGGGCGAGCGACAGCGCCTGGGAATCGCAGGGACAGGTGAGAGCGTGCAGGAAAGCGATCAGGTCGCTCTTCTCCGCCGCCGTCAGCTTGTTGTCCTGCAGGAGCGGGTCGAGATGCGGGTTGGCGATGCCGCCGCCCGCCATGATGTCCACCGCTTCTTCCAGGGTGGCGACGCTACCGTCGTGGAAGTACGGCGCCGACCGGGTGACGTCGCGCAGCGTCGGCGTCTTGAAAGCGCCGGTGTCGCGCGGATTCTGGCTGACCTTGAAGCGCCCCGGGTCGGCGTCGGGCTTGCCGATGCCCACATTGTGATACTTGAGATCGGTGAACAGATTGCCGAGATGGCAGGCGCCGCAGCGAGCCTTGCCATAGAAGAGTTCCTTGCCGCGGCGCGCCGCCGCGTCGAGAGCCGTGGCGTCGCCCCGCAGGGCCCGGTCTTGGGGTGTGTCCACGCACAAGATCGTACGCATGTAGGCGGCGAGGGCCATCCCTGCGTGGTCCACGCTCATGGGCCCGCCGAACACCTCCTGGAAGGCGCGGGCGTAGTCGGGGTCGTTCTGCAAAGCCGTGACGACACTGTCCGGCTTGGCGCCCATGTTGGCGCCCTTCCATGCCGCCACCGCCTGCTTCTCCAAGGTCGGTGAGCGGCCGTCCCAGTACAAGGAGTCGTGGTAACCCACGTTCCACATCGTCGGCGCGGAACGGGTGATCGTCTTGCCGAAGGCGCCGACGGCGGTGGGACGCCCATCGGTGAGGCCATGCTCGCAGACATGACAGGTGTAGCAGGCCAGCTTGCCGTCGCCGGACAGACGCGGGTCGAAATAGAGCTTCCGGCCCAGCTGCACCTTGGCGAGCGTCATCGGGTTGTCCGCCGGGATCGGGACGGGCTCGAAGTCGGCCGGGACTTCCCAAGGTGCAGGCGCCGCAGCGCTCGGCGCGGGGGACGCCGCGCGTCCTGCGGCGGCGCCTTCCTCGTTCGCCTGTTCCGATCGGCCGCAGGCAAGGAAGGCGAGAGCGAGCAAGCAAGAAGGGAAGGCGAGAGCGAGGCGGAACGCGAGGGCACGACGCATGGCCGACCTCCCGACGAAGCATGACGGAAGCCCAATCCACCGTATGCTACCCTGCATGCACGGACAAGGGAAAAGATCGGCGCGGATTTCGGAGGCACGATGGAGATCAACGACACGCTCGTGCGTCGTCTCGAGTCGCTAGCGGCGCTGCGTCTGAGCGCGGAAGAGCGTGCCCGCTTGTTGCCGCAACTGGCCCGCATCCTCGACTATGTGCGCCAGCTGGAAGACTTGGACGTGTCCGACGTGCCGCCGACGACGCACGTGCTCGACCTGCCCCAGCCGCTCCGAGCCGATGCCGTGCAGCCTTCGACCCCGCGGGAGGAGATGCTGGGCAACGCTCCCGAGCCGCGCGCTGGCTTCTATCGCGTGCCGCGCTTCGTCGGGGAGGACTCCTAGTGGACCCGACGCCGTGGACGGTGACGGAGGTGGGGGAGAAGCTCCGCGACGGGTCGCTCACACCGACGACACTCGTCGAGTCCGCCCTCGCACGCATCGAGAAACACGATGGTTCTCTCCGCTGCATGACGCAGGTGTTCGCGGCGGAGGCGCGCCGGCGCGCCCGGGCGCTGGAGAGCGGTGCACCGCAAGGGCCCCTCTGGGGCATCCCTTACGTGGCGAAGGAGATCCTGTCGACGCGGACCGGACGCACGACCTGCGGGTCGCGCTTCCTCGAACACTACGAGAGTCCTTTCGACGCCACGGTGATCGAGCGGCTCGATGCGGCCGGCGCCATCCTCCTCGGTAAGTCGAACATGGACGAGTTCGCCATGGGCTCGTCCACGGAGAACTCCGCCTTCGGTCCCACCCGTAATCCCTGGGATGCGTCGCGCGTCCCCGGCGGCTCGAGCGGCGGCTCGGCGGCGGCGGTGGCGGCCGACTTCGTCGGCTTCGGCCTGGGTTCGGATACGGGCGGCTCCATCCGCCTACCCGCGTCTTTCTGCGGCGTCGTCGGGCTCAAGCCCACCTACGGGCGCGTCTCGCGCTACGGGCTCGTCGCCTTCGCCAGCTCCCTCGATCAGATCGGCCCGCTGGCGAAGAGCGTTGGCGACGCGGCGCTCGTGTTCGCATGTATCGCCGGGCACGATCGGCGCGACTCCACCTCCCTGCCTCTGGCTCCGCCAGCTCACGCCGGGCTCGGCGAGCCGCTTCCTGGCTTGCGAGTGGGGGTACCGCGGGACTGGCTCGGCGACGGCTTGGACGCCGCGGTGCGCCACGACTTCGACCGCGTCCTGGAACGGCTGCGCGACGCAGGTGCCGTTCTCGTGGACGTGCAGCTCCCGCATGCCTCCCACGGCGTCGCTTCCTACTACGTGGTCGCCACCGCCGAAGCCGCGTCGAACCTGGCCCGCTTCGACGGCGTCCGCTACACACGCCGCGCTGGCGCCGCCAGCGATCTGGCCACGCTCTTCGAGACCAGCCGCCGGGAAGGTTTCGGCGACGAGGTGAAGCGGCGCATCCTCCTCGGCACCTTCGTCCTCTCCTCGGGGTACTACGACGCCTACTATCTGCGCGCCCAGAAGGTGCGCACACTGCTGCGGCGCGATTTCGACGCCGCCTTCGCCCGCTGCGACATCATCGCCGTGCCGGCGGCGTCGACTCCGCCCTTCCGCCTGGGCGAGAAGACGAGCGACCCGCTGCAGATGTACCTCTCCGACATCTTCACCGTCCCGGCGAACCTCGCCGGCCTGCCTGCCATTTCCGTCCCCACCGGCATGAGCGACGGCTTACCACTGGGAACCCAGCTTCTTGCCCCGGCACTCGAAGAAGCGCGGCTGTTGCGCGCCGCGGCCTGGCTCGAGAGCCTGGTGGGTTTCGTCCCCCTCGGCCAGCGCCGCAACGGTCAGGGGGGCTGAAGGTGGACTTCGAAGCAGTCATCGGCCTCGAGGTGCATGCGCAGCTGCGCACGGCGAGCAAGATCTTCTGCCCCTGCAGTACGCGCTTCGGTGCCGAGCCCAACACGCAGACCTGTCCGGTGTGCGCCGGTTTTCCCGGCGTGCTCCCGGTGCTGAACGAGAAGGTGGTGGAGTTCGCCCTGCGCGCCGGGCTCGCCACCCATTGCACCATCCGCCCGCGGAGTCGCTTCGCGCGCAAGAACTACTTCTACCCCGATCTCCCCAAGGGCTACCAGATCTCGCAGTTCGACGAGCCGCTCTGCGAGGCCGGCTGGCTGCAGATCGATGGCGACGGACGCCGCATCCGCATCCATCGCATCCATCTGGAAGAGGACGCGGGGAAAACGCTGCACGATCAGGACCCGGGCTCGAGCCTGGTGGATCTCAACCGCACCGGAACGCCGCTCATCGAGATCGTGAGCGAACCTGAGCTGCGCACTCCCGCCGAAGCCCACGCCTACCTCACCAAACTGCGCCAGATCCTGGTGTACCTGGAAATCTGCGACGGCAACATGGAAGAAGGCAGTTTGCGCTGCGACGCCAACGTCTCCGTGCGCCCGCAGGGGCGGTCGACTCTCGGCGTCAAGGTGGAGATCAAGAACCTCAACTCCTTCCGTGGCGTCGAGGGAGCGCTGCACTTCGAAATCGCCCGGCACACGGCACTTCTCGAGCAAGGCGGCCGCGTCGTCCAGGAGACGCGCCTGTGGGATGCAGAAAAGCAGGAAACCCGCGTGCTGCGCTCGAAGGAAGAAGCGCACGACTATCGCTATTTTCCCGAGCCCGATCTCCTGCCTCTCGTCGTCGGCGCGGCTTGGCTCGAAACCGTACGCCAGGCGTTGCCGGAGCTGCCCGATGCCAAGCAGGAGCGCTTCGAGCGGCAGTATGGCCTGGGGCGCTACGATGCCCTCGTGCTCACCAGCACCCGGACGCTGGCCGACTATTACGAGACCGCGGTGGCTGGTGGCGGCGATTCCAAGAAGGTGGCGAACTGGGTGCAGACGGAGCTCCTGGGTCTGCTTCGCGCCCGGGGGCTCGAGCTCGAGAGCTCCCCGGTGCAGGCGACATCTCTGGGAGAGCTGGTGCGCCTCGTCGACAGCGGCAGCTTGTCGGGGAAGATGGCGAAGGAGGTCTTCGCTGACATGGCCGAGAGCGGCGAGGCCCCGGCAGTGATCGTCGCTCGGCGGGGCATGCAGCAGATCGGGGATACGGCGACGTTACAAGGTCTCGTGGACGCGGCGCTCGCTGCGCATCCGGCGGAGGTCGCGAAGTATCGCGCCGGCAAGACCAAGCTCCTCGGTTACTTCGTCGGCGAGATCATGAAGGCCAGTCGGGGCCAGGCGCATCCCGGCACACTGGAGAAGCTGCTCCTCGCGGCGCTGGAAGCGCCCGCTGCGGGTGGAGAGCCGAGGCCCCCCGAGGCTGCCGGGATTTGAGTCTGGAAGCGCCTCGCGGGCACTGGGGTTGCACCGAAAAGAGGCGCATGGAATTCCTGCTCTCCTGCCCGCACTGCGGTCGCTCCTACGCTCGGTTGTTCCTGCCAGCGAGCGGTGGTCTCTGTCGCTGCGGCGCCTTTCTGACGCTCGAGCCGGCGCAGGGCCATCCCGCTTCGCAGGCTGCCCCGGCGGTCGAACCCGCTGCCTTCCCCCCGAATGACGCCGGCGTCCCCGCCCGTTCCGATTCCACTTCCCGGCCCACCGCCCCGGATCCGCAGGCGGTGCAGAAGGAGGAAGAAGCCCTGCAGGAGATTCGCCTTCTCGCCGACCGGGTCTCCTTCCTCATCGTGGCGACGGACACGCCGCGCATCGACGTCGACATCATCCGCGCCGACTTGCGCCGGCGTTGCCGCGAGCTCTTCCCCGACAAGATGCACGTCTACGACCTGGTGTACGAAAGCCGCTTCCTGCGTCTCTGGCAACAGTTCCGGGCCGCCTGAGAGAGAGCCTGGGGCTTTCTCACCCCTGGCGAGGCGAGCCGCCGCGACGCATTTCTACACCCTCCCTCTTGCGCAACCCGGGCCGAGGCATTTCTGTAGATTCCACTGGAGCGTCGAGGACCGTCCACACGAGGAGCCAGGCATGGGTGCGTCGAAGCGCGTCGTTTTCCTCCTGCTTTCCATCGCGACGGCCGTTCTCGCCGCGTCCGCGGCCGGCTCGCACTCCCTCTATGTGGTGGAGACCGGCTCGGAAGCCGTGGTGGCCGCGCTCTTGGCGCAGGGGTTCACCGTCTCGCACCGCCTGCCCGAGGCCTGTTTCGTCTTCGGGGGCCCCGAGGTCGCCGCAGTCGTCGAGCGGCTCGGGTGCCGCTCGCACCTCCTGGATCGGGAAACGGACGGCTGGGAGCACTTCCTGGTGCGAGCAGAGGCCAGCGCTCTCGGCCCCTTGCCCGCCCCGTGCCGCCTCGCCTCCAGGGTGGGGAAAGACGTGGTGGTGGCCGTTCCAGCCGGGCGGACCGATCTCGTTCTCGCGCTCCGCCGCGAATTCATCCGGCTCTACCCGCGCCCGATCCGGCTGCCCTCGAAAGCCGCCCCGAAGCCGGGAGCGCCGCACCTCGCCGCCGGGATCGACTTCGCCTCGCTGGTGGCGAAGGTTTCCGCCGAGTCCCTCGCCGCCAACGTCTTCTGGCTCGAAGGCATGGGAACGCGCAATGCCAAGAAAGCCGGCGGCCAGCAGGCCGCGGAGTGGCTGGCAGCGCGCTTCCGCGGTTTCGGCATCACCCAGGTGGAGATCCAGCAGTGGAGCTCGGTCTACGCGGGCAACGTCG
>DASRJW010000094.1 GCA_035649275.1 Candidatus Krumholzibacteriia bacterium | reverse complement strand
GTGATCGTGTCCAAGGAGCCTCCCTATTTCACCAGCTCGAAGTCGGTGAAGTCCGCGTGGTGGAAGATGATCGATTCCGGCGAGCGCCGCACGTGGTCGCCTTCCTTAGAGTGCGTCGCGACCACGTGCATGACCACCTCGGGGATGCCATGCTTCCAGCACAAGCCGACGCCGCTGAAGGGATGGCGCAAGTATTCGCCCGCCTTGCCCTTCACGATCTTGCCATTCTTCTCCTCGTACTCGAGCATCTTGCCGACGTCCGCCAGCAGCGCTCCGGCCACCAGGGTGTCGTGGTCGATGCGGGCGCGGTCGCCGTAGGCGTCGCGCAGCACCTTTTCCATGCCGATGCACATCCGGCACACGGTGCGCACGTGCTCCAGGTACATGATGTTCACGTTCTCCGCCAGCAGCGTGAAGGGGATCCGCATCAGATCCGCCGGCTTCCAGCCGCCGCTACGGATGGCGTCCTCCCAGACGCTCACCACCTTTTCCCGCAGCTCGGGAGAGCGGATCTCCTCCAGCTCCGGGAACATCTTGCGGATCTCGTCACGCATCGGACTTTCCTTTCCGTTCGAGGCTCGCGATCTGGGCCGCCACCACTTTCTCGAAGCCGCCCTGGGCCACCAGCTCCTGGGCGACGCGGCCCAGGGCGCTGAAGCCGTAGGTGCGGCCGTTGCACTCGAGGCGCGAGCGGGCGAAATCCACCCGCGCCTGCCAGCCGGTGCGGATCGTGGGCGCCGGGTCGCCGGTGAAGGCGGCCTCGAGGGCATCCACCAGCTCGGGGCATTCCACCACGATGTAGCCGTTGTTGAAGGCGTTGCGCTTGTACGTCTGCGAGGTGGAGCCGGTGATGAGCATCTGCAGGCCGCGGTATTGCAGCGCCGTCGCCGCCTGCTCGCGCGACGAGCCGGTGCCGAAGTTGTAGCCACCGACCAGGATGTCGCCGCGGCGAGCGATCTCCTGGAAGCGCGGATCGTAGTTCTGCATCGCCTTCGAACCCATTTCCTCCGGCGTCAGGTTCTCCTTGTAGGTCCATTCCTTGCCGTAGATGCCGTCGGTGTTCATGTCGTCCTTGGGAACGAAGAGCAGCTCGCCCTCGAGCGTGGCCGGGAAGCCGGGGAGGATCGCGGTCGTCGCTGCTGCCGGCGGCGGTGCGGCGAGGGCGCGCCATTTCCCCGCGCTTTCCAAGTCGGCGCGCTCGTTGCCGGTGGCGCTGGGCGCCGATCGAGGCGGGCCGCTGATGAAGCCCGCCGCCGCGGAGGCGGCGACGACGGCCGGGCTGGAGAGATACACCCGCGCCTGCGCCGAGCCCATGCGGCCCTTGAAGTTGCGATTCGTCGCCGAGATGCCCACTTCGCCGTCGGCGAGGACGCCGTCACCGAGACCGATGCACGGCCCGCAACCCGAGGGCAGGGCGATCGCGCCTGCGGCGAGCAGGGTGTCCCAGATGCCGCGCTGGCGCGCCTCTGCTTCGACGAAGCTGGAGGCGGCGGCCACGTACAACGAAACGCCCGGAGCGACATGCCGGTCGCGGAGAACGGCGGCGGCCTGCTCCAGGTCCTCGAGACGACCATTGACGCAGCTCAGCAAGTAGGCCTTGTCGATCGCCAGGCGCTGGGACTCGATCTCCGGCAGGGGAACGATGGTCTTCACCTCGTTCGGGCCAGCGACGAAGGGCGTCACGCCGCCGAGGTCGAAGGTGATCTCCTTGCTGTAGACGGCGTCGGCGTCCGGCACCGGCATCTCGGCCTCGAGCCGCGCGATGCGCTCCGGCGTCAGGCGGGGATTCGCGTCGCCCCGCTGGCGCATGACCTCGGCACCCTGCAGCAGGAAGCGGCGCGTGGTGGCGTCGTAGGGGAAGACGCCGGCCAGTGCCCCCCACTCGGTGGTCATGTTGGCGATGGTGAGACGTGACTCCATGCCGAGGCTGGCCACGCCGGGCCCGCCGAACTCGATGCAGGTGTTGAGCACCTGGTCGTCGTTGAAGAGGCCGATGAGGGCGATGATGACGTCCTTGCCCGCGACGCCGGGGCGGAGCGCCCCCACGAGCTCCACGCGCACGACCTCGGGCAGCTGCCACCAGGTGCGGCCGGTAGACCAGATGGCGGCGGCGTCGGTGCGCACCACCGGGGTGCCCAGAGCACCCACGCCGCCGTAGAGGTTCGAATGCGAATCCGAACCGACGACGAAGGCTCCCGGCACGGCGAAGCCTTCTTCCACCATGACCTGGTGGCCGATGCCCCGTCCGGCGGGGAAGAAAGCGATGCCGTGGGCGCGGGCGAACTCCTCGATCATTCGGTACTTGCCCAGGTTCTCCGGGCTCTGGTTCTGGATGTCGTGATCCAGGGCGAAGACCGGCTGCTCCGGCGCGAAGATCCGCTTCGCCCCCATGGATTGGAACTTGGGGATCACCGCTGCCGTGTTGTCGTGGGTCATCACGTGCAGCGGCCGCATGGAGAGGTAGTCGCCGGCGCGCACCACGTGACCGGGCTCGAGGTCCACGGCGTAGCGCTGCGCCATTTTCTCGATGCTGTTCTGCCCCATGGCACCCTCCTTCCCGCCCAGTGTCAGCGCAGGGCGGCGAGAATGGCGTCGGTCATTTGCGTCGTGGTGGCGGCGCCCTGGGCGATGACGCCCGGGCCGCCGGCCAGGCGGAGCATATCGTAGGTACGCACGCGGCCCTCGCGCACCACCTTGGCGACGGCGGCGCGGATGCGCTGCGCCTGGCTGGTGGCGCCGATGTGCTCGAGCAGCATGCAGGCCGCCAGGATCATGGCGATGGGGTTGACGATGGGGGGATCCAGCTTCTCGTACTTCGGCGCCGAGCCGTGGGTGGGCTCGAAGACCGCCACCTCCCGCCCGATGTTGCCGCTGGCGGCGAAGCCCAGGCCGCCCACCAGACCGGCGAAACCGTCGGAAACGATGTCGCCGAACATATTGCCCGAGACGATGACGCCATAGTCCTCGGGGTTCTTCGTCAACCACATCATCTGGGCGTCGATGTTCGTGGACCAGAGCTCGATGCCGGGGAAGTCGGCGCTCACGCGCTTGGCTTCTTCCTCCATCATCCCGGAAGTCTCGCGCACCACATTGGGTTTCTCGCACACGGTGACCGAGCGGTAGCCGCCGCGGGCAGCGTACTCGAAGGCGGCGCGGGCGATGCGCCGGCAGGCCGGGCGGGTGAAGATGCGCGTCGAGATCGCCAGATCGGCGCCGGGCACGTCCTTGAAGGCCAGCATGCGCGGGTGGGTCTCGAAGGCGGTGCGCACCGCCTGGGGCGGGTCGGTCCACTCCACGCCCACGTAGAGGCACTCGGTGTTCTGGCGGAAGATGATGGTGTTCACCGCTGGTTCCTCGAAGCCGCCGTCCAGGTTCTTGCGCACGAAGTTGAGCGGGTTGCCCGGGAAGGTCTGGCAAGGGCGGATGCAGAGATCGAGATCGAAGTGCTGGCGCATGGAGACGATGGGGCTGTAGTAGACGAGGCCCTTGCCGCGCAACGCCGGGGAGAGCTCGGCGTCGGCGGCCTTCTTCGGCTTCGAGGTGATGGCGCCGAAGAGCCCCAGCTTGTGCTCGGCGAGGGCGTCGATGGTGCGCTGCGGCAGGGCATTGCCCTCGCGCACCCAGAAATCCCAGCCGATGTCGGCGTGGACGTAGCGGGCGTCGAAGCCGACGGCCGCGAGGACGCGCAGCGCCTCAGGGAGCACGACCTTCCCGATTCCATCGCCAGGCATCGTCACCACGGTGGTCTTGGGCATGCGGCTCGTCCTCCTGCAAGTCGGTGGTGGCGGTCGGGGCGGCGCGGTTTCGGCAGCATCATGCTTCGAAACGGCGCTCTCTTGCCAGCATCCCATGAGGCGCGCCGCGGTCGCTGCGCGCCCTCGTGCGCGCCTGGCGTCCACGCCGTGGTCGGCGCCCGAGGAAGCCGAGGTCGCGGCGCGGGTAGGCGGCAGGCTGGCCGGCCGCCGGTTCCCGAACTTCCAGCCGTGGACCGGTTCGCGTGAGCGGACCTAAGGGCGGGGCCGACACGGGCGCCCGGTCGCAGTTTAGTGCATTTCCGGTCAAGCATTTGCGCCAACGATCCGGGCCTGTCGCAAGGGGGCGCAGTACGCGGAAGGAAAACTTGGGAGTGCTCGAGGGGGCGTGATGGGAGCGGGAGTTGCACTGTGCTAGCGTGGCCGCAGGGCCGCACACGCCGGGTTCGGGGGTGAGCCGTTGCTCGAGGCGATCGACTTGGTCAAACGCTTCGGTGCGGTGGAAGCCCTGCGCGGCGTCAGCTTCCGGGTCGAGCCCGGGGAGATCCTCGGCTACCTCGGACCCAATGGCGCCGGCAAGTCCACCACGGTCAAGCTCTTCACCGGTCTGCAGCGCCCGAGCGGCGGCACGGCGCGGGTGGGGGGCTTCGACATCGTCCAGCAACCCCTGCAGGCGAAGCGCCTTCTCGGTCTCGTCCCCGAGACCGGCGCCCTCTTCGAGGCGCTCACTCCGCTCGAGTATCTCCGCTTCGTCGGCGGGCTCTACGAACTCGAACCGAAGCCGTGCGAGCGCCGCGCCCGGGAGCTGCTCGAATACCTGGTTCTCGACCCCGGGGCCTGGAACCGGCGCATGACCGGTTTCAGCAAGGGGATGAAACAGCGCGTCGTCATCGCCGCGGCGGTGCTGCACGCACCGCAGGTCATGCTCTTCGACGAGCCGCTCAACGGTCTCGACGTCGAGGCGACGGTGCGGGTCAAGGCCTTGATCGCCGACGCCGCGGCGCGGGGCGCTACCATTCTCTACTGCTCCCATCTCCTCGACGTGGTGGAACGCATCTGTTCCCGCATCGTCATCCTGGCCGCGGGACGAATCCAGGTAGACGGAAAACTGAGCGAGATCCTGGCGCGCTTTCCCGGCGCCACCCTGGAGACGGTTTTCCAGCGCCTCACCGGCGCCGCCCCGGAGCTGGCGCCGGCCGCGCGCCAGGAAGGCAGCCCGTGAGCCAGCTGTGGGCCCTGCTGCGGGTGGCCCTGACCGTGGACCGGCGGGGCGGCGGTCCTTTCCGCGGCCGGATCTCGCGAGCCGAGTTCGCCTTCGGCGTCACCCTCTTCCTCTATTTCTGTTTCGGCGGCGTGCTGGCGACCGGAGCGGTCTCGGAGCTGCCGCTTCTCCTCCGTATCTCCACGTATTTCACCCTCGTCGGGGTCTTCGTCGCCTTCAACTTGCTGGCCGCCTCCCAGCAGCTCCTGCTCGCACCCACGGACATCGACGTTCTCTACTGGCGTCCCATCGGCGGGCGCACCCTCTTTTTCGCCCGCGTCCTGCACCTCTTGGTGGATGCGTGCGTGCTTTCTGCGGCACTCCTGGCGGCGCCCTTGGTGGACGTGGTTGCGAGCGTGGAACGGGGGCGTGTCGCCATCGGCCTCGCCTTCGTCGGCGCAGCTTTCCTCAACACCGTCGCCGCCGTGAGCGTCGTGGTGGTGGCGTACACGGCACTCCTACGCAGCGTCTCACGGGAGCGGTTCCACGACGCGCTCGTCTGGTTGCAAGTCGTCATGGCGCTCGTGGTGCTCGTCGTCTATCTGGGGCTGGACCCACTGCTCGAGGCTCTCGACCTGCGCGCAGCGCCGATGCCCCGCTGGGCGCAGCTCGTCCCGGCGGCGTGGTTCGCCCATCTGCCAGCGGCCCTCGGCGCCGCCCCGGAGGCGCGCTGGGCGGTGTTCGGCGCCGGGCTGGGGGTGCTCGCGGTCGGCGCGGTCGCGGCCGCAAGGATGCTGGCACCGCAGTACGCCATGGATCTCGTCGAGGCCTTGGCCGCCGATGCCGCCCGGCCGCTGCTGGAAGCCGGACCCCGGTCAGGCCGGCGATTCTCCTGGTCGCAGGTGCTCGTGGCGGGTGCCGGACGTGATCCCATGCGTCGCGCCGGCTTCGACTTTTTCCTGGCCCATCTGCGCGGCGATCGTCGCCTGCGGCTTTCGCTGCTCCCTGCTCTCGCCATGCCCGTGGTCTACAGCGGCTTCGGGCTCCTCGCCAGCGGCGGCTGGGATCCGTACTCAAACGAAAGTTTGGCAACGACTTCCGTGAGCAGGAGAGCAGCGATGGCACTCTTCGGTGCGGCTTGGCTCTTCGTCGCCCTCGCGGTGCTCACGCTCCGCAGCCTCGCTTCCAGCCCCGCCTGGCGGGCTGCATGGATATTCTTCGCCGCTCCCACCCGGCGTTTCGACGCCTTTTATGTGGGCGTACTGGGCGCTGCTTTCTACGGACTGCTGCTGCCCACGGTGCTCTCGGTGCTCGTGCCGCTCCTCCTTGCATGGCACGACCCGGTGCACGCCGTGGTGCACCTGGCGCTCCCATGCGGCTTCGCGACGCTCGGAATCGCACTTCTTCTTGCCGTCGATCCGGCCATTCCCTTCGCGCGCGAACCCCTGCGACACGAGAGATCCTTCCACTGGCTCGCCGCTCTCCTCGTTCTGGTACCCGTGGGCATCCTGGCGCGCCTGCAATACGCGCTGCGGGCGCACCCGCTCCTGCTGCTGCTGGGAGGGGTTCTCGCCGGCCTCGCGGGTGCGCTCGCAGTTCGCCTCGCGCGTTCACGCCTGCAAACATTGCCACTGTTGCGACCATTCGAAGACTGAAACATGTCGCGGTGCGCGACTTTTCACAAAAAGGCCTTGCGCGAGTCGCGCGGAATGTGGATTCTTCCGGACGGATCACGCGCATGACGAACGGACGGGAGTATCACCGCTCGTGTTCCTCGCAACGTGAAGGTGGTAAGGTCATCATCCGTTGCACACCAGGATCGCGAGATCCCGGTGGTCCGGAGAGGGTGGGGTTCCGGGAGGGGGCGCGTCGGACGCGTCCAAGGGCCGGACGGCACGGGTGACTGGGAGGTGCGACAGAAGCGGCGGCTGATGCTCCCGTCTTTCTCCCCCCACATCTTCTCCCTCGCGCCTCCTCGAGCAGGAAGCTCCGGGCTCCCGCGCCGCCAGGAGCGAGACCGGTGCTTCCGCCACCGGCTCGGCGCGATCGAAGTACAGTGTGCTGTTTCGGGGTCCCGCGATTGACACCCCCGCGACCGGCTCCGTATACTCGCGATCTGGTGGAGCCGTTGTAGAATCAACGGTTTAGCCGAGCCGGTCGAAGGGACCCGCGTTTGCTCTCCTGCCGCGTCCGCCGCCTCCTCGCGCTCCTCCTGGTCGCGGTGGGAGGTGCGATCCTGCCGCCGCGCTGGCTTCCTGCGGAAAGCGGGAAGGCGAGCCTCGGGGTTCCCATTCTTTTCGATTCGGCCTTCGTCAAGCCGACCGTCTTCTCCCCGAACGGCGACTTCGCCTTCGACAGCGTCGCCGTCTTCTACACCCTTCCAGAGTCGGCGAGCGTTTTCATCTACGTCACCGTCGAGGGCTCGGCTCAGGTGCTGCGGATCCTGGACCAGCGGCTGGGGCTGCGCCCGGAGGTGCAATACCGGCTCGAGTGGCGGGGAGAGGACACCAGCGGGCGCATCCAGCCCGAGGGCAACTACACGGTGCACTTCACCGGCACCACGGTGACCGGGCAGGGGTTGACGAATCAGCGGCAGGTGCGGATCGATCTCAGCTCGCCCATCCCGCAGTTGCTGGAGGTCCATCCCCGGCGCTGGGCCGCGGGCCTCCCGCAGAACGCCAACGTCTTCCCCTTCATCCGCGTACGGATCACGGGCTCCGAGCTGGAAGATGGGATCGGTGTCGCCGTGCTCGATGCGCAAGGGGCGGCGCGGGACACCTTGGATCCCGAGGGCGGCTTCGGCGGCGATGGCGACTACATCTTCGTCTGTCATACCTGTGGATTGAGCAGCTTCGAGGATGGGGTGTACAAACTCCTCGCCTTCGGCCTGGACTCGGTGGGCAACGACAGCACCGTGGTGGACAGCTTGGACAAGAACGTTCTCGGTCCGGCGATCACGGTCTCCCATCCGCCGGCCCCGCGGGCGGTGCAGCACGCCGATTCGCTGGTCGGCGTGGCGGTGGATCGGCAGCTCGTCGTCTCCATGCAGGGACGCGTCGTGGTGGGTGCCGACACGACGACCATCGACCTGCCACCGCGGGACGGCGGCCCGGGGACGACTTACCGCTTCTTCATGGACCTCGGCACCTTGTTGAGCGCCGAAGGGGACTACCCGTTCCAGCTCCTTTCCCGGGACGAGGACGGGGTGCCGGACACGCTGCTCTTCCGACTGCGTGTCGATCGCACCGCGCCGCCGGCACCGGTACCCGCGCCACCGTTGCCGGAAGTGACCAAGACGCAGGTGCTCACCGGCAACGTCGTGGTGGACACCACGGACACGAGCAGGATCGTCGTCATCGGCGGCGTCACCCCGCCGGAGACCTTGTCCGTCCTCCACCCGACGATCCGGTTCAGCCGCACGCTCGCCTCGGGTACCAACCGCATCAGCTTCCAATCCATCGATCGGGCCCGCAACATCTCTGCCGCGAACACCTCGACCGTGGTGTGGGACGCTGCCTCGGGGATCGCCGCACCGGAGCGCTTCTCCGCCGGGCAGAGCATCGAGGTGAATGTGGGAGGAGTCCCCGCCCGGGGAGTGTTCGTCCGCATCCTGGCCATGGACGGCAGCCTGGTGCAGACCTTCCAGGACCCGGCGACCAAGTCTTACTACCGCTTCACCTGGGACCTGCGAACTCCCGAGGGGCGGGACGTGCGCAACGGCGCCTATCTCGTCCTCGCCCGCGTCGTCCACTCGGACGGCGGCGAGGAGAGGCTCCGCACCATGATCGCGGTGGTCCGATGATGGCGTTCGCCACCAGAGGCTCGACCCGCAGCCATGTACTCCTCGGGATCGGCCTCGGCTTCGCGGCCCTCGCTGTGCGTCCCGCCGCCGGCGCCGATTTCTCCAGCGGCGGCGCCTTCCTCAACCTGGGACACGGAGCTCGCCTGCACGGTCTCGGCACGGCCGGAGTGGCCATGGTGCGCGACGACGCCGCCGTTTACTGGAATCCAGCCAACCTTGCGTGGCTGCAGCGGCAGAACGGCGTCACCCTGATGCACGCCGACATTCTCGATCAGATCGACGATGGCTACGACAGCTTCAGCTTCGGTCGCGCCGCCGGCGAGCGCCTGGGGGAGACGTCACAACTCTTGCGGCCGACGCGCTTCGGCTACGGGCTCTTCATCTCCCATCTGGGCTTCACCTTCGCCTCGGGCAAGGATTGGTCGGAAAACGTCTTCCAGTTCGCTGCCGCCATGGCGGTGAACAACTACACGAGCGTGGGAATGGGGATCAAAGGGCTGCAGGCGAACAACGACTTCGATTCGGCCGACGGCCAGGGCGTCGGGCTCGACCTGGGGCTCACGGTGCTCGTCTTCGACCAGCTCACCGCGGTGATCGTCGGGCGTGACGTGTGGACGCGGGTGCACTGGGATACGGGCAGATGGGAAACTCTGGAGCCCAGCGTGACGGCGGGATTCGAGCTGCGGCCGGCACGGCGCTGGGAGGTGGAGGCAGATCTGTCGTTGCGACAGGGAAGCCTGCATACCGCAGCCGGCGGCGTCGAGTGTCAGGTCTATCGCGACCTCTTCTGGCTGCGCGCCGGCGCCACCTTCGTCGTGCCAGGGGAAAGCCGGTTCTACCCGAGCGCTGGGGCAGGGGTGCGCTACTCCCGTCTGGTCCTCGACTACGGTGCCGGCTTCGACGAGGAAGACTCCATGGGGATCGCCCAGCGGGTATCCTTGCGCGTCAGCTTCTAGGGCACGTCAGGTTTCTGGTTCCTTGCGCGTCCGTTTCGATGTACACAGGGGATGTCCACGCCCGGATGGTGCGCCGGGCGTCTGTCGCCTGGAACGGCGTGGAACGTTTGCTGCAACCTTGAGGTGGCCGCGCTCTCCGGCACTCTGGGTCCTGCAAGGAGGCCCGCTTTGCGACGATTCCCACGCTTCGCCTTGGCCGCCTGGTTCCTGGGGTATCTCGGTGCCTCGGGCTGCGGGGAATCCGAGCCTCCCAAGGCGCCGCAGCCGGAGCTCACCTTTCCCGCTTCCTGGGCCGGAGTCTGGCGGGTGCACTTCCCGAACCGCGACTGCCAGACGGACAGTCTGCTCGGCATGGACGTCTTCGTCGATTCTCTCTGCGCTGGCGAGACCCTGGAGGAGTTCCTCGGCATCACGCAGGACCAGATCGACATCGTCTGCACGGGGACGATCACCGATACGGAGTTCGCCAGCCATTGCACCGGGCGGTCGGAGCAATTCGGCGTGGTTCTGACCGTCACTGCCGACGTCACCGGGTCGCGCCAGGATTCCCTCATGACCGGAGGCGGCACCGCACTCTTGCGCTATCAATCGGGCAACCATAGCGAAACGGACTGCTACGAGATCTCCTTCGACGCCGTGCGCCTGGGGCCGGTCGGACCCGGCTGCTCCGGCAGCACCACCCCGATCATGGCCAAGCCGCTCACCCGCGCGCTCGCCCGCCGGCCCTTCGTCCAGCCCTGAGCATCGCCGCTGCCCGTTCGGAGTTCATGCGGCCTCTGCACGTGCCGGCAGCGATCCTGTTCCTCTTTCCCGCCCCTGTTGGACATGGAAGCCTTACCCCGGTCTCCGGCGCGCCGCCCAGCGGAAGAGACACTCCTGAACCACGAGCGACAGTGCCACCGCGGCTCCCGCCACGACGTACGGAACCCACAAGCCGTGAAGGAGGCGCGCCAGCAGTCCGCCGAGGAACGGAATCGCCATGGAGCCGAGGCCGATGAGGCCTTCGTGGACGCCGGCATAGCGGCCGCGCGCCGCCGGGGCGTGCAGGCTGTAGTAGAGGCTCGCGGTGTAGCAGCTGCCGAGGGCCACACCAAAGACGAGAGCCGAGGCCAAGACGCGGGGCAAGCTGGCCAGCGGCAGCGAAACCATGGCGAAGAGCATGAGGATCTGTGGCGCGAAGAGTGGGGCGCGACGGTAGCGCCAGCGCTCGGGGCGCAGCGTGAGCGCGATGAAGACGAGCGCCTGCGTCATGTAGACGAGGCCGAGGAAGAGGCCGAAGACGTGGGGGCTCCAACCGAACTCGCGGATGAGGCGAGGATAATGGTGATTGAGCGTCGCCCCGACGCCGAAAGCGGTGCCGTTCGCCACCCAGGCGAGGGGCCGGAACAAGGAGGCACGGGGATCGACCTCGAGCTGCGCCGCCTTCGTGCCGGCGGTCGCTGGAGCCGGGACGGCTTCCGTGGCGCCGGATTCCGCCGGGACGGATCCCCTGAGGAGCGATGGACGCGGTTCGACGGGCAAGAGGAAGAAGATGACGAAGGCGATGCAGCTCGCGAGTGTAAAGGTCACCGCGCTGCCGAACGCCGCTACCACCGTGCCGCCGACGAGAAAACCGCTCGCCTTTCCCAGAGTCCAGGAGAGGTTGAAGCGCCCTAGCTGGCGCTCCAGCTGCGCCGCCGCCGTGCGGTCGGCGAGGTGGGCCTGCACGCTCGGCCAAAAGGGCGACATGCTGCCGCCGATGCAGGGCGCGACGAGCAGCATCCAGCGCAGGTCGGGGGCGACGGTCATGCCGATGCAGCCGAGGATGATGCCGAGGCTGGAGAGGCGCGCCAGCTGCAGGCGGGGTAGGCGGTCGCTCCAGCGGCCGCAGAGGCCGACGAGGACCGCATAGGACCCGGTGGAGAGCGCGGCCATCGCCCCCAAAGTGAAAGGCCCTGCACCGAGCTGCAGGGCCTTGAAAGGCATGGCTGTGTAGACGAGATAGAGCTGAAAGTCGGCGAGGAAAGCGGCACCGAACAGCCGTCGCAGACCCCAGCGATCCTTACGCTGCTGCAGTGCCTCCTGCTCGGGCATCAAGCCGACTCGGGCTCTCCGCGGCCCGCGTCCTGCGGTTCCGCACCGCGGGCGGCCGGCGACTCGTCACGGAGCCCCAGGCTCACGGGAAGCGCTTCGCCGTCGCGTCCCCGGGGGAGGACCCGATGTCGCTTTCCACCGGCGGCTTGGGGTCGACCTTGGCGGTGCCCAGGATGAGCGCGTCGCGGGAGATCTCGATGTTCTGCAGGATCTCACCACCGAAGCGCAGCTGGAACACGGAGACGCCCCGCGAGGGCTCCTGCTCCGCATAGGCCCACAACTGATCGACACCGGGGCGATCACCGGCGACCACCTGGTCCGGTTCGCCCCAGGAGACGCGCACCTGCAACCGGCTCATGCCGGGCTGCACGCGTCCAGCCAGGATGTGGTTGTTGAACTTGTTACCCGGATTGTTGCGGACGTATTCGTACCGCATCTGGTCCAGCTGCTGCGTCGAGTCACGCAGGTATTCGTAGCTATTGCAACCAACGGCTCCGAGCATCGCGGCGACGACGGCCCAGAGACACGCTGCCCTCGGGAGGCTCAATTGGCACCTCCGCTCGCGCTTCGGTCGTGCCCCGAAAGGACGCAACAATCCCCAGGAGGACTCTGTCGTCGGGAAGGAAGCCAGGGAGTCCCGGCGGCGGAACGGTGTGCACGATTTGAACGTCACCGCAGTCACCTCGTGGGGAAGAGGAAACCGCTCGCCTTGAAATGCTAGACCACGGCGAGCCGGCCCGCCAGCCCCTGCAGGCTCGATGCCAGACGTCCAGGCGACCTCGCCTGGAGGGTGCTGGTGTCGGGAAGGGCTCCTGGCGCGGCTCCGGGCTCCAGGGGTTTCCGGACCGCCTCAGTGGACCGCTCTCGCTGTGGGGGAGTCAGGCAAAAGCCCCGTCTGGGTCGGCGGCAAAGCCCCGCTTACTCCAGGCAGGAGGGTTCCTGACCCTCCTCATGTCCTGACGTTTCGGAGAGGGAAAGGTTGCGGGCGCCTGGGGCCGTTCAAGGCTCGCCGCGGATCGCCTCGGTGAGCTCAGAGATCGCCACCGCCGACAGCGTCTTGGCGCGGAAGTTCCCCCGGGAGGCGATGAGAGCGCTCACCTGCGCTGCGGTCTTCGCGTCCGGCGCTTCGATGACAGCGACAACATCGTAGTCACCCAGTGTCGCCCAACCTTGCAGGAGCCGCACGCCGTGCTTGTCCATGATCTCCCGGGCCTCCGCAACCATGTCCTTGAAATGATGGATGTTCTTGATGCCTTGCTCGGTCAGGGAGGCGAGCCGGATGAAGGTGGGCATGGGAACGTTCCTCCGTCTTCAGCGGCCTGGGCCGGAGCTGCGAGCCACCCCGCCGGGCTCATGGGCGTCGACGTGGGGAGTAGGGGAAAGCAAAAGGATAGCGAGCCCGGCCGGCGGTGGCAACAGGTTTTGGCCGAAGGGAATCGCGAGGATCGCGCCGGTCGCATCATTTCCCGGACAACCAACGCATGACGTTCAGCACGAACTGCTGGTTGTCGTTTCCGGGAGCGTTGATTCCATATCGGACCCGGCGGTTCACTTGCGCCGTCAGCATGCCACCCTCGCCCAGGACGACGACACGACCTCGGCCCAGCTCGAAGGCGAGCCCCTGCGCCGGGCCCGCGGGACGCTGGGCCAGCGAGTCGCCGCCCACAGGCACTGACTCCACCGCCGTGTCCGGCAGGCGAAGCAACACGGTGGAGCCGGGAGGGCCGTCGAGCGATTGCCCCGTGTAGGTCATCACGCGCGAGATCGACGCCCCGCTGTGCTGGCCAGTGATGATGGGGTGCGGGCCGAGACGCCCGTTCTCGAGGGTGAAGAGCAGCGGGTCCGACTTCTCGCCTGGGACCTCGACGAACCCCTTGTGCATGGTCACACCGAGCGCCTCGGCGAGCATGCTGGCGGCCTCGCCGAACGGAGCGCTCCTGGCGCGGGTGACCGCAGGGCCGGCGGGCGTTCCCTCGGATAGCTAGTCAGCTGCGGCCGCTCTTGCGCCTCCTCAAGGCTGCAGTTCGAGCTCGAAATACTCGACGCGGCTCCCCTCCATCGTCCCCATCGTGCCCTTGAACTCGCTGGTAGACTTGCGATGGACGATGTAGCCGTTGTCCACGGCCACGAGGACCTCCGAATCTCCCTTCGCGTCGCCGATCACCTCACCCATGCCCGTCTGCAAGTGGACCTTGGCGGTGCCCTTGCCCAGGATCTTGGCGACCTTCTTGTCCTTCTTCTTGGTCACTTCGTCCAGGGTGAACTCCGTCTTCCCATCGATCCGAGGCTCGGCCTTGGCATCCTCCTTGTTCAGCACCTTCTCCTCGTGGGTCCAGGTGTCACCGGGCTCGACCGGATGATCCGCCAGGTTGGCGAACAGGTTCTCCACGAGTGGCTGCAGCTCCTCCTTCATCTCGGCGGAAACGCTCGTCTGCGGCCTCACCTCGAGAACCTGGCCATGCCGCGAAATCATGGCGCGGAGGGACAAGCCCTCGAGCTCTGACTTGCGTGACGTGAGCTGGTCGCCCTGCTTGACGCTGCTCTCGAAGCCGCTGAAGTGGACGAGGAATTGCAACGTGTCGTGCTTGCTCGCCTGAGAGGCGATGTGGACGCTGCCGGCTTCTGTTGCGGTGACGGTCATGCCCTGGAAGCTGAGTTCCTGCTGCACCTGCACGCGATAGCGCAAGGAATCACCCGGAGACGGAGAAAGAGCCAGGCTCACCTTCTCGGCGGCTGCCGGAGCGGCGGTGACGAGAGCGGTGACAAGAGCGGCGACAGCCAGTGCCGGGTGAGGTCTCAGGGTGGCGGCTCGATTCTGGGCCTGGCTCCTGGCCGGGTCCCCGGCGAGGCCGGTCGCGGCGTCGACGGGAGCGCAGGCGCGGTGCGGGTCGCGGGACGAGTGCCGGGAGAGCATGCTTCTTCCTTTCTCTACGGGCCCTGGGTGGAGCGGGGCTATCACCATAGACCTGCCGGACCACACCGGGAAGCACCCCATGCCCGGCCCGGCCCCGGCGGGGCCCGCCGCTCCCCGCGAGGCTCCCTGGGCGGCCCCGGCGGGGGCGCAAAATGTTCGGGTTGACTTCGGGTCGCGTTCGGTCTAGGTTCGTCTGAACCCCCGACCCCCCCACTGGAGCAGAACATGTCGCGCAACGTTCGTTTCACACCCAAACAGCGTCAGGTCTACGACTATATCCGCAGCTACACGGCGGAGAAGGGGTATCCGCCGAAGCTGGACGAGATCGCCGAGCACATCGGTGTCGCGGCGCCGAGCACGGTTCACGAACACCTGTCGCAGATGGAGGCCAAGGGCATCCTGCGGCGCGTGTACCACAAGCATCGCAGTATGGAGCTGACGACGGCACCCGTGGCGCCGGCGGTGGAGCTGCCCCTCGTCGGCAGCGTCGTCGCCGGCTTGCCGTCGGAATCCTTCCCCGATCTCGAGACGGTGTCCGTCCCGGCGCACATGGTGGGTCGCGGTAGGCATTTCGCCTTGCGCGTGATGGGCGAGTCCATGCGGGACGAGGACATCGCCGAGGGCGACCTGCTCGTCGTGCGGCAAACCGGACGCGCCGTGGCCGGTGATCTCGTCATCGCCCTCGTCGAGGGACGAGAGACCACGGTGAAGCGCTTCTTTCCCGAGCGCCGGCTGGTGCGCTTGCAGCCGTCGAACCGGGAGATGCGGCCGATCCGGGTGCCGAAGGAAGACGTGCAGATCCAGGGGATCGTGGTGGGGCTGCTGCGAAGCTACGAGAAGTCCTGAGCCGAGGCGCGAACGCCTGGAGAAACCATGGAGACGCAGGTCTTCGTTCAGACCGTCGGCGTCGAGGTCGAGCTCGACCGGCGCTTGCGGCGTGGAGATGTTTTGATTGTCGAGGCGCGCCGGGACGTGCGCGACGGTGAGCTGGTCGTCGCCGAGGGCGACGGCGGCGCCGTCGTCGGCCGCTACGCGGCAGCGCAGCCGGAGCTGCTCGTCCACCCGCTGCAGACGCAGGGCGGGCCACAGCGGGTGCAGCGCCAGTCGCTGCGCGTGCGCGGCGTCGTGATCGGCGTGCGCTCGGCGCTCTGAGGGGCAGCTCCGCGGCGCGCGCGGCTCTGACGGCACCTCCGTCAGCGCGCGTGGCTCTGACGCAGCCCGCGGCGACGGGCTCCGTCCAGGGAGAGTGGACATGGCGGCGC
>DASRJW010000093.1 GCA_035649275.1 Candidatus Krumholzibacteriia bacterium | reverse complement strand
ACCGGTGCCAGGCACCGGGCTGCACGGCCCGATCGCGACTGCAGGTGCACCACCTGCACTACCGCTCCCATCAGGGCGGGGACGAGGAATGGAACAAGCTCTCGCTCTGCGACTTCCACCACAGGGAGGGAGAGCACGGGGAATTGGCGCACTGCTGGGGTCGAGCGCCTCTCGATGTGTATTGGCGTTTGGGATGTGAAGAGCTCGCCACCTGGTACCGCAACGAGAGGCAGCTCGAGCAGGGAGAACTCGCCGGCGTGGACGAATTGAGGCCCGAGAACCCAGACATGGATGAGCTCGAAAGCATGAACGAGTTCAGGACCGAAAGCGGAGACGAGTAACACGCCGGCGCTTCGGGGCACGTTCGTTTCGTCCTGCCGAGGTCCTTCGGGTCTCTACGGCGCGCTGGCCGGTTTCCTGGTCAACTCCGCCGGCGCCGGTTCGAGGATCGTCGTGGCCGCGTCGATCCTGGCGGCGTAGGCTTCGAGCAACTGGGCCGCGATGACCACCTGTGCCTCCGCCTCCCGCCAGCGCCGGAGCTCGAGGGCCTCGCGGACGCCGGGTAGCGTCTTCACCCCATACCCCGTGTATTGACCCGGGGCATAGACGTGGTGCACGTACCAGGGCCGTCCAGGTAACCCCTCAGGGCGGGTGAGAGCACGCTCGCAACCCATGAGCGCTTGATCGAGCGCGGCGCGCTCGGCCGGGGCGAGGGGCTTGCTACCAGCGCCGCGCGCGAGCGCCGCCTTCTCGTGAGCACGGGCGCTCTTCTGCAGCACGCCGAGAGCATTCTCGAGGGGCGCGAAGTTGAGATGCGGCACCGCATCGTCCGGCTTCGGCAGGACATAGGGCTTGGTAGGATCGAAGTAGGCAGTGAAGGTGCCTTCATCGAGGCGGCGGTTCTTCTCCTCCGATTCGTCGCGCATGTCGTCGGCCAGCTTGCTGACTTCCTTGACGTAGCGCTCGATGGTCGCGGTGAAGCGGCCGAACTCGAACGGGAGCACCGTGGCGCTGGCGAGGCGCAGCACGACGCGCCCTGTCGTCCGGGCCATGGCGAGGCCGTAGTCGAAGTTCGGATCCATGAAGCGCCGGTAGTGATCGAAGCTGTCGTAGATCGAGTGGTACTGGCCATACTCGTCCTCGCCGCCGTAGCCCAGGCTGAGGGCGGCGATGCCGAGATGCTGGAGGAAGGGCGTGTAGTCCGAGCCCGACCCGAGAGCGCCGATGCGCAACATCCCCGTCTCGCGGGCCGCCTTCCGTTCCTCCTCCGTACCTTGGAGGATGAGGGCGGCGCGGGCGCGTTCGAGGACGGAAACGTTCTTCTCCGGATCGACGACATCCCGGGCCACCTGGTTGATGAATGTCTCCAAGGTGTGCGAGCCGGCCATCTCGAGCAGTCCGCGCGCGTTGCTGTCGGTGTTGATGTAGACCACCGCCTTGCGGCGCAGCTCCGCGGCGTGCGTCTCCACCCATTCCGTCGACCCGAGGAGCCCCTCTTCCTCGCCGTCCCAGGCGGCGTAGACGATGGTGCGAGCCGGCTTCCAGCCGTTCCGGGCCAGACCAGCCACGGCGCGTGCTTCCTCCAGCAGCGCCACCAAGCCGCTCACCGGATCCGTCGCGCCGTTCACCCAGGCGTCGTGGTGGTTACCGCGCAGGATCCATTCGTCCGGGAGCTCGGTGCCGCGAAGCGTCGCGATCACGTCGTTCGCCGGCACCACCTTCCAGTCGAACTCGAGACGCAGGTGCACCCGCGCCGGCCCGGGGCCGAGGCGATACGGAAGGGGCAGGGAGCCTCGCCACGCCTCGGGCGCCATCGGCCCGCCGATGGCCCTGAGCAACGGCACGGCGTCGCTGTAGGCGATGGGGAGCACCGGGATCTTGGTCAACGTCTGCGCCCGGCGCAGGTCGGGCTTCGCCGTCTTCTTGGTGGCGCCCACCCCCGGCGTCAGGGGATCGCCGGAATAAATCGGCATGTCCGCCACCGAGCCGCGCTGCGCCGAGCGTTCGCTGCGCCAGCCGCCCTTGGGGTAGACATCGCCCTCGAAGTAGCCGTCGCCACGCGGGTCGGAATAGATGATGCAGCCGACCGCACCCTTCTCCGCCGCCACCTTCGGCTTGATGCCGCGCCACGAGCCGCCGTAGCGCGCCAGCACGATCTTGCCGCGCACGTCGATGCCCCGCCGCTCGAGCTCCTCGTAGTCCTTCGGCACGCCGTAGTTCACGTAGACGAGCTCCCCCGTGACGTCACCGTCCACGGAGTAACAGTTGTAGATCGGCAGCTGCGTGTCGGTCTGGCCGGAGGTCGCGTCCTCCGGAAGCGCTGGCTCGACGAGGGCCGCAGTGAAGGGCTCGGGCGCCACCATCTCGAGCACGCGCACCCGGGGCGTCGGGAAAAGGACATAGAAGGTCTCGATGCGCGTCTCGTAGCCCCAGGAGCGGAACAGATCGGCGATGAACTCGGCGTTCTCCTTGCCGTAGGCCGAGCCGAGATGATGGGGTTGGGCCGAGAGGCGCTGCATCCAGTTGCGCAGGTTGTCCCGGTTCAGCACGGCGTCGAACTGCGCTTCCAACGTGTGCTGCGCCGCAGCGCGTTCGTCGCTGAAGCCGAGGATCGATGCGGGCGCCTCGGCGCCTGCCGTGCCGTTCAGCATGACGGCGGCGCAAAGTCCCGAGAGCAGAGGGCGGACGGCGGCGTGGACGCGCATTGCGGGGCCTCCTGTGGCCGTGGCGGTGAGAGGGAACCCTAGCAATCGGCCCCGTTTCTGTCCACGCGGTGCCAACAGCGCCCATCGCCCGCGCAGCCGCGCCCACGGCCCGTTCCAGCCTGGCCGGCACTCTTCGCCCCAGGGTGTCGTTCGCAGGTGCCGGCGCCATCGACGTGTATACTGCCGCGATCGCGTCACCGTTTCGCCGGGAGAACCAGCATGGGACGACACGAATCGGGCCAGCACCGGTCGCATCGAGACGGTCGGGCGCTGTTCGTCCCGGTCTGCCTGGGGCTTTTCGCCGTCCAGACCATGCTGTTCTCGGGATGCGCTCCGGCCCCCGCCGCGCGCCCCGATGCCGGGCTTCGCATCTACCTGGCGCGGCACGGCCAGACCGATTGGAATGCGGCCCGCAAGCTGCAAGGCCAGTCCGACACCCACCTGGACGAGAAGGGTCGGGCGCAGGCAGCGCAGCTGGCCGAAGCGCTCCGTGGTGTGCCGCTCGACGCCGCCTATTCCAGCACCTTGAGCCGCAGCCGGGAAACGGCGGAGGCCGCCCGCGGCAGCACTCCCCTCACCGCCCTCGACGGGCTGCGGGAACAAGCGCTCGGCAAGTTCGAAGGTCTCGCGCTCGCGGGCAACGATTCGACGGCGGTCGCGGAGTACCAGCGCCGGAGCAAGGATCCGGACGACGCACTGGATGGCGGCGAGTCGACGAACCAGTTCTACGCTCGGGTGCGGACCACGGTGCAGACGATCCTGGAGCGCCATCCGTCGGGGACGATCCTCATCGTCGGCCACAGCGGTACGAACCAGATGATCCTCCGTGTCCTTTTCGAACTGGAGCCGGCACAGGCCGCCTCGATCCGCCAGGCCAACGACGAGATCTACCTGATCGAGCGCGCCCCGGGCGGACAGCCCCGGCTGTGGAAGCGCATCACCGCCGGCAATCTCGGCGACCTCTGAGCCACAGTCGAATCTTGTGTACACGAAGTTGGCGATTCGTTCTAAGATTCGCGGCTGCCCCGGTGCGGCATTTTTCCAGCGTGTCGTGTGCCGCATGAGAGCAATGAAGCTTTCGGGCGCAGGCGCGAAGGAGTTGGCGTGCGTCGACGGAGCGTGAGCGATCGAGACCGTTTCTGCTGCACCAGGGTGTTCTTTCGTTCAAGGGCCAGAACGTGTGCAGTCCTTTGGATGGTAGGTGTACCGATGCTGCAGTCGGCGTCGTGGTCCCAGAACCAACCCCGGGGCACAGCGCCCCCGGATTCCATCATTCCCCCTCAGCTTCGTTCGTCAAACGGACTGAGTTTCCACGCGCGCCCAGGCCCGGACTGCAAGGCCTTCTTGTTCACCAATGCCGGCGGCTACCTCAGGCTGGGATCGAGCAATGGGGGAGGCCTGCTGCGCGGCATCGCGGATTGGGGCGCCATGGTGAATGTGACCCCTCGCAACGCTGTAGGCGGCTCCTGGTTCGTCACGGCCGACGAGGACGAATTCACGATGGGGCCATCTCTCCGCTACCGGCGTTGGTTCGAGCGCGGCGGATCGTTGGACTTGTCGGTCGGGACTCCGATAGCCAATAGCGATGGCGACGTGAAGGCCGGCTCCGTGTTCGCCCTCGTCAAGTACAACCCGGTACACTGGTTCGGCCTCGCCGTGCGGCCGGAGTACCTGCGCCGCACCGAGTTCAGCTGCACCCAGACCTGCACGGAGTACACTTCGAGTTCCGGACGCGTCTACGCGGGAGCTGAGTTTGGCTGGTATCCGGGACTGTTTCTGACTCTTGGTGCAGGTATCCTCGTCGGTTTCCTCGTGCTGGTGCTTCTCGCCGCCGGTTACTAAGAGCCCGTGGTAGGCTCTACGTCCATGCACCCACGGGCGCAAGATTCCGTGAGCCGTCGGCGGCGGAGCCTGGAGCTGCGGTCCACCTTCCTTGTGACGCGCCGTGTCCTAGGCGGAAGGAACACCGCGATCATTCTGACTCTCGCCCTGGTCGGCGCCGCGTCGGGCGGGCGAGCGGCGCAGAACTGGCCCATCCTCCGTCACGACATCCAGGTCGCTGTGGAGCCTGCGAAGAGCCGGCTGCAAGCGACCGATGCGATCGATCTGGGACCGCCGCCGAATCCCACCGGTCCGCTCGCGCTCCTCCTTCACAAGGGCCTCACGGTCGAGTCCATCCAGCTCGGGAAAGAGCGGTTGCAGTTCGAGACGGCGGCGACTTTCCAACCGCGACACTTCTGGGCGAAGCCGGACTACGAACGCATGCAGGACTACGCCGCGGCCCGCGAGCTCACCGTGCACCCGCCCGCCACAGGCTGGCCGGCTACGGTGCGCCTCGAGCTTCGTTACGCTGGCGCCATCTACGACAGCCTGAAGCCGCCCAAGGTGGCGTACGAACGCAGCTTCGAAGAGACCTCGGGGCTCATCGACGCGCGCGGCGTTTATCTCGAGGGCTCGACTTTCTGGATTCCCTGGAGCGGCGAAGGGCTCTTCCGCTATCGCCTGACGGCGCGCGTGCCGGCGGGCTGGGAGAGCATGAGCCAGGGCACCTGGGCGGAACGCCGCGCTGCCGCCGATGGCAGCGTCGAATCGCTCTGGGTCGTGGAGACGCCGATGAACGAGGCCTATCTCGTCGCCGGACCCTACAAGGTGCGCAAGAAGGAGCATGGGAAGGTGATGGCCTACACCTTCACCTATGCAGAGACGCCCGAGGATCTCTGCAACACCTACCTCGATGCCACCGGTACCTATCTCCAGATGTACGAGCAGATGCTCGGACCCTATCCGTTCGACAAGTTCGCTCTGGTGGAGAACTGGTGGCAGACGGGCTACGGCATGCCGAGCTTCACCTTGCTCGGAGACCGTGTGATACGGCTCCCCTTCATCGTGCACACGAGCTACGGCCACGAGATCTTGCACAACTGGTGGGGGAACGGCGTCTTCGTGGCCGAGGGCAAGGGGAACTGGTCCGAGGGGCTGACCTCGTACCTGGCGGACTACACCTACAAGGAGCGGGAAGGCGAGGCCGCCGCACGCGACTACCGGCTGAGCCAGCTGCAGGGGTATCTGGATTACGCCAGCTCCGGCGGGCGCGACTTCGCCCTGCGGCGCTTCACCGAGCGCGAGAGCCCGGCGACGCAGGCGGTGGGCTACGGCAAGACGATGATGGTCTTCCACATGGCCCGGAAGCTCTGGGGCGATGCGGTGTTCTTCACGGCGCTGAGGCACTTTTACAAGGAGAAGTTGTTCCAAGAAGCCAGCTGGGACGACCTGGTCCGCAGCTTCGCGGTGACGGTCGAGGCGGACTCAGCGCCCGGCGGCGCGGCAGGCGCGGCGCCGCCCCTGGTCACTCCCTGGTTCGAGCAATGGATCGGACGGCCCGGTGCCCCGGTGCTTTCCGTCAGCCGCGGTCCCGCGTCTGCTGGCGGACCGAGGCTGGAGATCCGCCAGGCGGAGCCCTTCTACGACTTGCGCGTGCCGATCCGCTACGAGTTGGGCGGCGAGATGCGGTCGCGCGAAGTCGAGCTCCGCAGCGCCTCGGCAACCATCCAGCTCGAACCGGGAGCGCGCTGGGTGGCTGTGGACCCGGACATGGAGCTCTTCCGCAAGCTGCATCGAGCCGAGATCCCTCCGGCGCTCTCCCATGTTCTCGGCGCCGATTCGACCTTCGTCGTCATCGGCTCGCGCTGCACGCCGAAGATGGCCGCAGCCTTGCGGGCCCTCGCCTCCACCTGGAGCCACAACCACGACCAGGTCCTGGTGGACGAGCGCGACTTCCGGCGCACGGTCGGCCGTGGCGTTTGGCTCTTCGGCGAGGGTGATCTCGTCGACCGATGCTTCGCGAGCTCCGGGGCGTTTGGCGACGCGCCCCTCAAGCTGCGCACCGCGGCCAGTACCGCCGGACGCTCGCTCGTTGCGTGCTTCCGCGACGCCGAGCGCGAAGAAATCGCCTGGACCGTGGTTTTGCCCGCCACGCCCGCGGTCGTGGAGGCGCTGGGGAAGAAGCTGCCCCACTATGGTCGCTATTCTTACCTTGCCTTCGAAGGCGAGACGAATGTGGACAAGGGCAACTGGCAGGTGCAGAGTTCTCCCCTACGACTGGACCTGACGCATTGAAGGAGAGGACGGGAGCATGGTGTTCCGGTGTGGGCAGATCCGCGTGTGCCAAGGGGTGTTGTCTCTCGTGGCAGTCGCCGCAGTGGTCTCGGCGGCATGGGGGCAGGAGAGTGCCAGCGCGCGACTGCGGCAGGACGTGGAGACGCTGTGCTCCGAGACCTACGAAGGCAGAGGCGCAGGCACGCCAGGGCTCGCCAAAGCTGCCACTCTCATTGAAGAGCGATTCCGGGCTCTTGGTTTGCGTCCCCTGGGTGAAGCTGGTTTTCGCCAAGAGTGGAAGGCGCCGGACAGCACACTCGTGGTGAACCTGATCGGCGTGCTCGGCGGGACTGCGGGAGACAGTGCAACGTCCCAGGCTGCGGGAGGTAAACCTCACCATGTGGTCCTCGCGGCGCATTACGACCATCTCGGCCGTGGCGCGCTGGGCTCGGCGAATCAGGGGCAGCTCCACCCGGGCGCCGACGACAACGCTTCGGGGGTGGCCGTGCTCCTCGAATGTGCCCGGCGGCTGCGGGAGCAAGAGCCTCCCGCCCACTCCGTCGTCGTCATCGCCTTCGGCGGCGAGGAGTCGGGGCTTCTCGGCAGCGCCCACTATGTCGAGCATCCGGTGCTGCCGCTCGCGGAATGCACCGCCATGGTGAACCTCGATACGGTGGGGCGTTTGTTCGGCAACCCGCTCACCGTCTTCGGCACGAGCACGGCGCAGCAGCTCCCCGACGTGCTGCGCGGCGTGAACACCGCCTTCGGTTTCGACCTGCAGCTGCCGGAGAAGGATCCAGGCGGTAGCGACCAGAAGAGCTTCGTCGGGCGCGGCGTGCCGGCTATCCAGCTGTTCACCGGGGCGAACGCCGACTACCACCGGCCGGGGGACACGCCGGACAAGCTCGACTACGCCGGGCTCGAGCGCATCGCGGGCTTCACGAGCGAGCTGGTGCGCTATCTCGC